>JAGHBZ010000138.1 GCA_021160705.1 Candidatus Sumerlaeota bacterium | reverse complement strand
GTCATAAATATATAAGAAATGGAGAAGCATATAATGCCAGATATAAAATATATTGTGGACACAAAGGGGAATAAGAAAGCGGTAATAATAGGACTGGAGGGGCTTCCTAATGTTGCTGAGCAAATCGAGGACTTGCTTGAGGACCTCTATGACCTTGAGATTGTGGAACGACGGCGTAAAGAGAAAGGTATTCCTCTTGAGAAGATACGGAAAGAATTAGAACGAGATGGTCTCATTTAAGATAATAGTCCAGACCAGTGCTCGAAGAGAATTACGTTCCCTGCCGCCACAGGTACAAAAACGGATATATTTTAAGATTGAGAATCTTGCCAAGGAACCCCTGCCACAAGGTGCTAAAAAGATAAGAGGTAAAAAATCTGTGTTTCGTCTCAGGATTGGTGTATATCGGATAATATATGAGATAGATTTTAAGAACCAGATAATTACAATCTTTAGGATACGCCATCGAAAAGACGTATATTCAATTTAACACTGGTGAAGTTTTGTACTCTCTGAGAAGAAGCCATCGGGTTTATAATAGGGCAACTAATTTACGGGGATAGAGAAGACGAGAATTTTGGGTATCATTACGATAGATTGAGGAACATAATGGATAAGACGGTAGCAGATGGAATCCTGGTCGCCTCCTACGACCAGGACGCCTTCGGCAACATCCTCTCTGGCTCCTCCAGCGGCTTCCACCTCACCACCAAACGCCTCTACCCCACCATCGGACTCTACTACTTCTACCACCGCTGGTACGACCCACAGCTCGGCAGGTTCATAGAAAGAGATGTTTTTAAATATGTAAATCGTTATTGTTATTGTGAGAACAATCCCATTCTCTATGTAGACCCAAAAGGGTTATATTATAAGCCACCATTTGATGTATGTGCTGAGAGTGTAAGTGGTCAATGTTGTTGCAATATGATAACGGGTAAATGTTCTGGTGATGGATGTTATATGCCCCCAGGTAAGGGAGAACCACCTCATACCCCAGGAGGACATGTACATATAATTCCACCCTTCCCGGGAAGCGAATTTGTAGAAGGTGCTGAAGTTTTAGGTAATATTATGGAGCTCAAAAAGGCTTTTGAAGAACATTATGAGGGACCGCTCCCGCCTGGTGTTGAACCACCGCCCTGGTGTCGCAAAGAAGAGTAATAAATTTCAAACATAGGTTAAGTAAATTTTGTTTAAAAGGGGGTAAGTTTAAATGGCCCAAAATAGAGGCTCCAGAGTGAGTCTTTTTTTCTACATACTTATTACCATTTTGGTATTTATGGTTATTCTCTTTGTATTCTATTATCATTTTATGGCGGAGTCTAATTTACGAAGTTTATCTAAAATAGAGAACCTACAGTATTGGGAGAACATAGACCGTCAATATTCTAAGATACAACACAGTCTGGTATGGTTACGATTTGATGACGCTCTCAGGGGAATAGCTGAAGCAAAACAATTAAGAGCTCCTCAGAATTACATTGATGCAGCTTTATCATCATTCTGGTATATAGCTGGAATTTGTCCTTTCAAGCCACATATTTCCCGTGAGACCTCTAAGGTGATTTCAGACGAAGCGATGCTCAAAAATCTCAAAAGGGTATTGGGTTATGATATGCTTACCTCAAATGTAATAAGAATAGAGAACTTAACATCGTTAATTGATGAGGTTTTTAAGGAGAAATCCTATAAGAATAACGCATATTTTTATCTTGCAGATCTGACCTGGCTTCGTGACCCAGAAAAAGGCGAGAAGATGCTTAATTCATTACTATTAAACCTCACCGAGGAGGAGTTGGAATCGTTGGATATTGGGGCAAGGATTGAAGTAATGCAAAGACAGAAAAATTACCAGGGAATTATTAATCTCCGTAAGAAAGAAATACCAGTAATTAAAGGAGACCTTTCATTGCAACATCAAATTCTATTGGTAATGGAGATACTCGCATATACAAATGAAGGCAAAGTTGATATTGCCAAAGAGAAGGGGAAAGAATATTTAAAAATGGATGTGATAAAAATGCCAATATTAAGGGAGTATTTAGAAATATTAGTAGGGTTAAAGAAATATCAACACAAATCAGACGAAGAATTTCTGAGAGAAGCAAAAAAGCAGGTTATGGAATTATTAATGTATAACCCTCCACGAAGGAAAAAAATCAAAGAGGACGTTGAAGGGCAACTTTAGGCTCAGCTCTCATTTCACTAAAATTGCAGTTCTCTCGTAAAGAAGTGAAGATTGAATAAAAACCACGAATGGGCACGAAGGGACACGAAATAGAAAAAGAGGAAATCAGCCACGGAACCACACGGATTTACACGGAAGAAAGCGGTCAGGCGGTTAGCGGTAAGCGGTCTATGGTAAGTCCTTTCCGTGAGTTTCCGTGTTCTTCCGTGGTTGAATTTGGTTAACTTTAGTGGAGCGTGAATAGAAACCACGAATGGGCACGAATTTTTGGGAAATGGAAAAATCATAAAACTTGCCACTGAGGACTCAGAGGTCACAGAGGTTATAATGCAACTCTTTTCGCTCCGCTAAAAAGCCATTTCTTTCTCTTCAGCAAGGAATATTACATATTTTAGATT
>JAGHBZ010000004.1 GCA_021160705.1 Candidatus Sumerlaeota bacterium | reverse complement strand
GCGGTAACAAGCATAAAATCTCTTCTGAAATAATAGCACACCTGAGTGAGTTAATAAATTATGGAGATTTTTTCATACTTGTGAAAAAATCTTTAATTTACTGGCTTGACACAAACCGCCTATCAATATTATAGTGTCAATAGTATTTTGAAATTATGGAGTGATGCAGGATAAATGGGATTTGGGCTGACAATATTGTTAATAGGTTATGTGTTTATCTGTTTATTTCTGATACTGCTTATTTTGATGCAGGCAGGTAAAGGCGGCGGTCTGTCTGGATTAGTAGGGGGTTCGGCACTTGCAGATACTTTCGGGGCAACCGGCGCCGAAAAGACGCTGTCGCGTTGGACTACTTATCTGGCAATTGTATTCTTTGTGCTTTCAATTGGATTAACCATTCTCGGTGCACGCCATTTCAGGAAGTCATCGTTGCTGGAGGAGTTGCAGAAAGAAGAAGCACGAGCAACTCAGACCGCTCCAGCCTCTGCGGTTTCTGCACCTACTCCGATTCAAGTAGAGCAAACGTCGCCTGAAAAAGCTACTGAGCCTACCGCACCAGCATCTACCAAACAGGCTCAGATACCTGGAGAGGACAAGTCAACAGGCGAATCAAAAGAAAAGAGCCAACCACAAGGGGAAGTGATACCTGTTATTCCACGACCCGAACAACCCCGACCCGCTTCACCCCTTGACACACAATAATCTTCTTACCCTTTTTCTCGTTTTGCTTACTGCGGTGTATTTCCAGACAGGAGAAATTCTACGGGTGAGGGGGGGAATCCCGGTGTGCTTACCGTTTTTTATTAGAAGAGTTTTTCTTTTGCTGGAGTGCCCAGAGGCGGGCGTATTTCATAAACACACTATACGCAGAAAGAGTGCAGATGATAAATCCAGCTTTCCCATCCAGAAATCCCAGGTAGAGGAAATATTGGCGAATAAATCGCCACATCGGACGCAGGCTTAAGTGGTACCATCTGACTTTTCTGGTGGTGCGAGCACGGTCAAGTGCCGCCCAGCGGGTATAGCGGTCAAATTTTTTCATATATTGGTCATAGCTCTGAAAGGTGTAATGGAGGAGTTTATTTTTTAGGACGCCGACTTTGCCATCAACGACCACGTCAGCGTGGACTTCGCGGTCCTGGTAGCGTCCTTTATCTCTGAGGAAAAGACGCAGGACGTCATCCCGTTGCCAGCCACAGAATCTAATCGGGCGTCCCATAAAATGGTTCTCCCTATATATACGAAACCCCGCATATTCACCCGGGTTCTCAAGCACACTCAGGATTTCATCACGCAGTGCCGGGGTCACTCGTTCGTCGCTATCAACTATCATAACCCAGGGGTGCGTTGCCTGTGGAATTGCCCAGTTTTTCTGAGCAGCGGAGTTGACATATTCGTGCTGGACAATGCGCTCTGTGTACTGGCGGGCAATCTCCAGTGTTCTGTCGGTACTGTAGGAGTCAACCACAAAAATCTCATCCGCCCACCTGACTGATTCCAGACAATCACGAATATTATGTTCCTCGTTAAATGTGGGTACAAGAACTGTAATTTTTTGCCGCGCCATTTTTTCAGTACTCTGTTTTTCAGTCAACTCTACTAAACAGCATAAATCAGGCTTGATTTTATCTTCACGCCTCATTATTGGTCAAATATATTTGTACACCGCAGTTAGTGCATAGAAATCGAAGATATTCAAACACCAAAAAGAACTTTTCAGGGAGGCGTCTATGAAAGTCTTAATTGTTGGAAGTGGCGGGCGAGAACATTGTCTCGGCTGGAAACTTGCCCAAAGTCCAAGAGTGGAGAAACTCTATTTTACCGGAACAAATGCTGGACTGGAGGAGATTGCTGAGCCTGTGTCCATCCAGCCAGAACCGCCCTTTGACGAACTTATAGGATGGGCAAAAAAAGAAGGTATTGCTCTTACGGTTGTGGGTCCTGAGGCACCTCTGGCACAGGGGATAGTGGATGCGTTTACTGATAAAGGTCTACGGATTTTTGGTCCCTCAGAGCAAGCTGCTCAAATTGAAGCCAGCAAGGTCTTTGCTAAAGAGTTGATGGTTGAGGCTGGCATTCCTACCGCACAGGCAAAGACATTTGACAGGACTGACGAGGCGATAGATTACCTTAAAGAGGTCTCGTTCCCTGTGGTCGTCAAAGCAGAAGGACTCGCCGGAGGTAAAGGCGTGATTATCTGCGAGAACAGGGAAAAGGCAATCCAGACAATCCACGCCAACCTGGTGGATAATATCTTCGGGAAAGCCAGTCAGCGAATTTTAATTGAAGAATACCTTCAGGGAGAAGAGGCATCGTTACTGGCATTTGTTGACGGCACCACCACGCTCCCTATGATTCCTGCACAGGACCATAAGCCTATTTACGACGACGATAAGGGACCCAATACCGGAGGAATGGGTGCCTATGCACCTGCACCGCTGATAACCGAGAGCCTGTATAACGAGATTGTTGAGTCAATCCTTAAACCAGCCGTCAAAGCCCTTGCTGGGCATGGGATAAAATATAAAGGTGTGCTCTATGCAGGACTGATGATTACTGATGAAGGAGCAAAGGTACTGGAGTTTAATTGTCGGTTCGGTGACCCTGAGACGCAGGCTATCCTGCCGTTGTTAAAGACCGACCTGGTGGATATAATTGAGGCTGTGATAGATGAGCGACTGGATGAGGTGAGCCTTGAATGGCAAGATGGTTTTGCGGTATGCGTGATTATGGC
>JAGHBZ010000054.1 GCA_021160705.1 Candidatus Sumerlaeota bacterium | reverse complement strand
TAGCATTCACGCTGACCTTATTAACAGAATTGATGCTACCAACCAGCGAATTGACGAGACCAATCAGCGGATAGATAGCATCCACGCAGACCTTATTAACAGGGTTGACGAGACCAACGCCCGGATTGATTACGTTCAGGTCGAAATAACTAAGCAGATGAATGGGTTTAACGAGCGACTCGAGCGGCTATATACAGCGATGGTCAAACACGATGAACATCACCTCCTTGAGGTAAAGTTGGAGAAGCTTTCAGAGCGAGTAGAGCGCCTTGAGGCGCGTGTAGAACCTCATTGATTTTCCATACAATATACGGAAATTCTTCACGAATCATTGGCAATAGTTCTTCGCCAGGAAGGGATGGCATAGTAAGGTCTAATAGGATAACACCAATTTCGTATTTATGAAGTAAACTCATCACCTCACGACTATCGTCGCAACAGATGACATTTTCTATCCCGCTTGCCCGAAGCACAATTTTGCAGCTTTGCAATGTCTGTAGTTCGTCGTCTACAACCAGAACCTGCAAAGGTGAAACTTCAGATTGATTCATAGTCCTCTCTCCCTATCATTTCATATTTTATAACATTCGCACAAGAAACACAGTCTCTTGTAAAATTAAGGGAATCTTATTTCTTCTTCACAGGAATAGTAAATGTGGCAGTCGTACCCTCTCCAGGGGTAGAGACTAAATTCAAGCTCCCGCCATGCTCATTAATAATATTAGCGGAGATTGAGAGCCCAAGCCCTGTACCTCCTGAGTCGCGTTTTGTGGTGAAGAATGGGTCAAAAATATGCTTGAGTATGGACTCTGGCATCCCTACACCCTCATCTCTGACCTTGACCTCAATAGAGGATGTCTCTGGATTATATGACGTAGAGACAAATATACCTTTATCGGTATCAGGGAGTGCCTGACATGCATTCTGAAGTAAGTTTATTACCACCTGTTCAAGTCTCTGAAAATTTCCTTTGATTTTTGGAAGTTCGGCACCATATTCCACTATAAACTTCTTGGTTGCTTTTTTTATCATATTTTCCACGAGACAAAGAGCGGACTTGACAACCGCATTGATATCAACTTCCTCCATAAGCTCAGGGGGGCGTTGTCGGACAAAATCTTTTAACTCCCGAACGATATCCTTTATGCGTTTGGCTCCGTTCAAAATTCCTGAAAAAAGGGTCGGGATATGCGTACGCATTTCCGAGTAGTTCAGACCACCTACAAGGAAATCCCAATTTTCTGCGTAATACTCCTCAAGGATTGGTTCAATGCTCTCCCAGGTTTCAATTAAAACGGGGGTGTTAAGCATAATGAAATTATTGGGATTATTAATCTCATGTGCCACACCTGAGACCAGTGTGCCCAGAGCTATCATCTTATCCGCATGAATCAGCTGTTCTTGCTGGATACGGGCACGTTCCTCCATCAATTTACGTTGTGTAATATCCTGAAGAATCCCTAATGAGCCAATAACTTTCCCGGTTTTTTTATCAAGAATTGGCACTGAACAGTCGCTCACCCATTTCTCTGCACCTCCAGGTGTACGAATACGGAAATCTACACGAAACTTGCTCACCTCTCCTCGTCTGAATGCTTCGCTATACTCGCTCAGTTCAGGAGGAGCTTCGGGGTCTAAAATTACGGTTTCCTGAGTAATCTCTTCAAATTTCTCAAGTGTCAACTCAGAGGGAGGGAATCCAAACAGTGATTCGAACCCTTCTCCAATGAACTCATAGTTGTGTGTTAACTTGCCTTTTTCCGTTCCATAATACATCCGATAAGGAATACCAGAAGCGTTTTCTATCGCCTCCCGATAAATAGCTTCTGAGCGCACCAGTGCTTCTTCAAATTGTTTTCTGGCAGTAACATCTCGAAAACTCCACACCCTGCCCACGCTTCTTCCCCCTATCCGCTGGGGTTTCGAGTAGCACTCATAGATATTACCCTTCTTTAATTCAAGCACATTAAAGCTATCCGCATCATCCTGCACCTCTAACGCTTTCATTATTCTACGTATTCTTTCAGGAGACTTTATCTGGTTAAGGATGAATGCCTGAATCTTCTCAAAATCTCTGGTCTCTATGAGTGATTGCGGAATCTCCCACATCTCTATTACATTTCGGTTATAGTTTACAATCTCGCCTTTCCGATTAGCAGCCAGAATACCATCAGTGGTTGACTCGAGTGTGGCACGAAGTAGCGAAAGCGACCTTTCCAGCTCTTCCTCCACTCTTTTCCGCTCAGTAATTTCTTGTTTTAAAAGTGTGTTGGATTCTATAAGCTCCCGTGTTCGCTCCTCGACACGTTTTTCAAGTTCCCCGTGAGCTCTACGCAGAGACTCTTCTGCCTGGATTCGCTCTGTTATGTCTTTTCCCGTCTCAATAAACCCTTTAATCCCTCCAGATTCATCTTTCAATGGTGTGATGGTGATGTCGTGATAAAATAATTCACCACTCTTTTTTTTGTCCACGATGATATCGCTAAAAATTTTTCCCGAGAAGATAGTCTTCAGGAGATTATCGTAAAATTCCTTCTCGTGTTTTCCAGACATTATAATCTCAGGGGTCTTCCCAATGACTTCATCTTTAGAATAACCCGTAAGTTTTTCAAATGCCCGATTGACATATTCAATCCTTAGGTCTTTGTCAGTAATGATAACGGTACTTTCTGTGCTCTCAATAGCCAGTTTAAATTTGCTCAGGGCTTCTTGAGCACGTTTTCGTTGAGTTATATCGTAAGCCACACCGATACAGCCTATAATCTCTCCCCCAGAATCTCTAAGTGGTTCCACAAACGTATCAAAGATGTGGTGCTCGTGAGTGGTTTCATAGGCAACCGATTCCCCCTGAAGTGCGCGTTGGTGCATTGCAATGTGAAGAGATGAAAAGCCATCTCCCTGAAAGAAGTAGCGTACGCTCTTTCCTACAAGGCTTTGTGGGTCAAGATTCAAGAACTTGAATCCAGTACCAAACAATTGTGTGAACCGAAGCTCGGTATCAGTGGTCCAGAGAAGCGCGGGAATCTGCTCTGTGAGGAGGCGTAAATGTGCTTCACTCTGCCTGAGCTTAAGTTCCGCAAGGGTACGTTCAATTGCACCTGAACAATGGTCTGCGAGTATTTGTAGCATCTCAAGGTCAGCCTGGGTATAAGCCCCGTGAGTATAACTTTGAACTGAGAGTACCCCGACCGGCTTTTCTCCTTTTTTGATAGGTGCGAACATAAGGGAGGCAGAACGCCTGGTGGTGTCTCCAAAAGGTATAAGCTCAGAATACTCAGAAGTAGCTGTACCATCATCTCGCAAGATTAAAAGCCCTCCTTCAGCAATGGCACGTTTTGCTGTGGGTGTGAGTGTACCACTTGCATATGGCGGAGGAACCTCCTGCCGGCGTCCATCTATGGTATCAAAAGTAACAACTGCGGTAACCCCCTCGTCCTCTTGAGAAAAAATAGTTATATAAGCAGCATCCCAGGTGAAGAGCTCGTCAGCTGCACCCAGAATCACAAGTGAAGCTTCTTTAGGTGTGGTGACCCCGCTAAGATTCTTCCCTAATGAGGCTAAAACTTTACTAAACTTATCAGAGGCCTCTCCTCCTGTACTGCCCGCACTGTGGAAAATACTATAGGCTCTCCGTGAATATGAGATAAATACGCCTTTATTTCAACAGGTATTTTTCTTCCATCTTTGCGGGCACATACTATTTTGAACTCCAATTGTTTCTCTCTCAGCAGGGTCTCCATTATTGTATTTATATCAGCAGGTGACTCAGGGGTATAGATATCTATTGGCGAGAATCGTTGGAGTTCCTCTCTTGAATACCCGGTTAATCTGGTGGCAACATCATTAACTTCTATAAACGTGCCGGGTTCTCCTTCCTGTGTAACACCAAAAATAAAAATAGCCTCATTCTCCTTGCTCTTAATAGAAGCTAACATTATACGCCTCTCCCCGAGGCATAGCCTCGTTTATATAGGGTTTAATCTAATTCCTCAGGTGTATTCTTCAACTTTGGTGGAGAGTTCATCTGGGGTACTTGAGAGAACTGGCAGATTAGTCTTCTGGTTTCATAATGAGCAAACTAACCAGGTGAATACAACTTTGCTACCAGGTTCATCTTTGTTAGTTATTAGTTACTTTAGAGCAAAAGTAGAGGGACTGAAGGGTTTGAGTTAACTCTATTCTGCCCGAAGAGTTCATCATAACAGGAATATCATTCCCTTATTTTCTCTTCTCCTGAGTCTCACTACTCTCAAGAGCAAAGATAGACACCACTGTGGAGACATAAGGATTAATACAATTAATACAAGCTTCAGAAAGCTTTTTTGTAAATGAACTATTAAAAAATATTATCAGAATAAATATAATACTTGAGGAATTATCGTAACATCTGGTTAGTATAATAATCAAGGTC
>JAGHBZ010000310.1 GCA_021160705.1 Candidatus Sumerlaeota bacterium | reverse complement strand
GTCTATAATATTACCTGCTTGAAACCTAACAAATGAAATTCCTTGTATGAGTATTACGTCATCAGGCAACTCCGGGATTTGTGGTGAGAGCTGAGATTATCTTTTCATCAATCGCTAGCTTTATTAACCGTATAAAGATGAGTAAGAAACCCGTTACCCGTTTTACCGGTCGCTGAAGTAAGGAATTAGAACCTGCTTCATAATCCACACTTCACACTCAGGTTTTGGTGGGATAAGCCACACTCTCGTTTTTAGTGAGAATAAATAAAAACAACTTTAGTGATTCTGAGGTCTGAGAGGCTGTCCGACAATTCGATTTTTAACAAATTATTAACTATCTGGTTCGCAGAAAGATGTTTGAAATTATTAAGGTTACGTAATTAACTGTCTGGTTAAATTTTCTCATTTTTCGCATTATCGGACAGCCTCTCTGACCCCTAAAGTTGATTTTTTATTTTGTAGCGAAGGGTATTTTTTTGTAGCCAGCGAACGCCGAACAGGTCAGCAGTGGCTTTGAATACACGGTTAAGCATACCGTATTTTGCTTTGCCAAACCTGCGTGGGCGGTGATTGACCGGGACTTGTTCTACACGATATCCAGCCATACGGAACAGGGTCGGCATAAACCTGTGCATACCGTTGAATTTTACTATGCTGGCAAAACATTCCCGGCGGTAAACACGCACCGCACATGCAGAATCAATAATGTTGTCACCAGTAATCTTATTGCGAACATAATTAGCGATGCGCGACTGAATACGGCGGAAAAATGTATCCCGACGACCAACTCTAATTCCAGTGACCATATCCAGGGATTTTTTCTGGAGTAGTTCAATCATTTTGGGCAGGTCAGCGGGGTCGTTCTGCAAATCACCATCAAGGGTAGCGATGAGTTCGCCACGTGCAGTGTCTACTCCTGCCAGAAATGCTGTGGATTGCCCATAGTTCCTATCC
Organism: Candidatus Sumerlaeota bacterium; assembly: GCA_021160705.1. Taxonomy (GTDB): domain Bacteria; phylum Sumerlaeota; class Sumerlaeia; order MWCT01; family JAGHBZ01; genus JAGHBZ01. The sequence continues at coordinate 2,558 of JAGHBZ010000310.1, read as the reverse complement.
AGCTGAATCCCTCGTAGTTGAGGGAACTGCTCCCGGAGAGACTGAATCTTATCAAACGAATTATCAGTTGAGCCATCATCTACATAGATAATCTCGTAGCTCCATCCGGTCGGCTCAAATGCAGAGACAATCTCTCGCACAAGTGGTTCAATATTATCGTATTCGTTCTTTACGGGAACTATGACAGATATATAAGGTTTTTGCGAGTCTTTCATACTCAGCTCTTATGGAATAAAGAGTATCTCAGATGCTCAGGATTATAAATCACCGAAAATTTTTTTGCCATTAAAATACGCTCCCACAATTCTGGTTTTATGGAGCTGATGCGGAGACATAGAGTATGGGTCATCAGCCAGTAGTATAAAGTCTGCAAAGTAATTTTTCTTTATTTTCCCCATGGCATTCAATTTTGTGATTAGCGGTGGAGTGGAGACGTAAGCTTGCAATGCATCGGTGAGCGAGATTTTCTCTTCAGGATACCAGCCATCAGTGGGGTTATTATTCAGGTCCTGGCGATTGACAGCGGCGTAGACGCCCCACCAGGGATTGGGTGACTCCACAGGTGCGTCAGAACCAAAAATGAGTGGTGCTCTGGTGCTCAGTGCGGAGGCAAACGCATAAGCGAACCGAGAGCGAGCTCCCCAGTGTCGGTCAGCGGCTTGCCAGTCCCCAGCCAGATGTAATGGTTGCATAGAAATAACAGGAAGGAGCTGTGCAGTAGCTGAGAGGATTTCCGGATTTACCAGCTGGTAATGTTCTATGCGGTTTCTGACTGGGGGGAGGCTCGCTTTCTTAAGTTTTTCTGCAGTTTCCTGAAAGACCTGCAACGTAAGTGAAATTGCCCGGTCACCAATAGCGTGAACCGCAGCGGACAGGCTACGTTTATTTGCTTCGTATACCAGGCGTAGGAGTTCCGAATATTCTGTAACACAAATGCCAGAATTATCTGGTTCGTCTTCATAGGGAGAAGACAACCAGGCTGTTCGTCCACCTAAGGAGCCGTCAACAAATAGTTTTATTCCTTCAATCCTGATATAGCTATTTAAAGTAGGGTCATTGTTGATTTCTTTTGCAGACTTCTCAACGCGCAGGATGTCGTCAGTGGAGATGTAATGAGCAATTCGCAGAGAAAACTCCGGGAGCGAAGCGATGGCTTTAATGAGCAGGTCAAGTGAGTCAAAAGATTCCGGGTTATGCACCGAAAGAATGCCAAAACGATTAAGATAGGTGAGCGTTTTCTGGAGTAGTGCGAGTTTTTGTTCTTCGGTTAGTTCCGGCACGTGCTCAAGGATAAGGCATTCGGCATCTTCCTTGAACACCCCTGAGGGGGTATCGTCATCAAAAAAAGAAATCTGCTCACCCCATTTCTCCAGCGAAGAACGTCGCGCTTCTTCAAGTCCGCTGACTGCCAGAGCACGTGAGTTCACCCAGATAAGATGACCACATTTGCTGAAAAGCACAACAGGATTATCCGGGAATGCTGAGTCAAGGGAACGTCGGGTGGGCGGTTGTGCAGGTGTCCAGTCATTGAACGACCAGCCCCGTCCCCTAATCCAGGAGCCAGGCTGTATGTTCTGCTCATTTGCCCAGCGTCTCAATCTTTCTACTGCATCCTGTTCGTTTACTGAGCCAGAGAGGTCTGCAGATGCCAGTGCTTCTGCAAGCATCAATAGGTGGATATGCGAATCAGTAAACGACGGGAAAACCACAGCTCGCTGTAAATCTACTATCTCTGCCTTCCCGGAGAATTTACTTGAGTCCTCATACACCTCCAGGATTCTTCCGTTGCTTATCTTAAAACCCCAAAGAAGCGGGGAGGCAGCAGAAAAACTGTAAATCCGTCCGTTTGTAAACACTGTAGTGTTCATCGTTATCTCCAGTCTTGAAAGACCCCGATATGTTTTTGCTGAACTGACTGATAAGCAAAGCAGTACATAGCGGCAGACCAGAGCTGTTCAGGTGAACCCATTGGTCTGCCAGTAAGTTTATGCAACCATTCGTTGAATTCCCATTCCCTGGTCTTGCCCTGGCGACACCCTTCAGCCAGACGCTCAAGATATAGCTGTGCTTCATCAATCCTGCCGACTTTAACCAACGTGGCAACATATAACCCACCTACAAACGGCCAGATTCCACCATTATGGTATTGATATGGCAGGTTCAGATGAGCTTTAGCGAACCACGAAGACCAGCGAGGGTCAGAGATGTGTATTGGTTCGTCAAGAACCGCAACCGGAAAAGGACTGCCAGCGCCGCATTGGTCAAGGTAGTCAAGGATTTTTTTTGTCTTAACCCTATCAGCAATCCCGAAAAAAATAGCCAGCAGATTTCCCACAACGTCGCATTCCAGCCCGTACTCGGTCAGGGCAACATAGGGTAAATAAAAAGGATAATTCTGCAGATGACCGGTTATGACACTATAAAGTTCGCTGACTTGAGCCTGTTTGAAAGCCTCCTGGCGGTCGAGTTGAAGGATTTTCTGCCAGTTCTCCAGTGAAATCCAGTAAAAAAGGTTTACCGCCTCTTTTGTTTCCAGAGATGCGGTATTGGTACTAAGG
>JAGHBZ010000213.1 GCA_021160705.1 Candidatus Sumerlaeota bacterium | reverse complement strand
CTTAAATTCAGGTGGTCTTTCTTGCCCCAACGGTCAGGAAAGCGTCTCTCTAAAAAATCTCTTGCTGCTCTCCAGTCTTCCGGGATTGCTTCAACCCACATTTTCACGATTCTCCTTTCAGCTTCTGCTTCCGCGCGCGTAACAGCCTCAAAAAATTCAAAAAAGTTTGGTAACTAATACCAGCATAAGCACATGCAGCCTCATAATAATTGCCCTCCTTAATTGCTTCAATAAGTTTTTGCTGCACTTCAGGGGTTAATTTGTCTTTTCTACCGCGTTTAGCCATCGGCGGTATTAATAAATAATAGGGGTCGAACAAACAGGTAACGCAGTGTAACCTCTAAAGAAAACCCCCAGGGATTCAAGGAGTTAGGTTTTATCCCCAGGGGTTAAGTAAGGTTTACAAATCTTCCAAGCTGATTAAAATTTCAGGTTCTTTGTTTTGTTGGTATTCTTCTTCTGGGATTTCTAATACTTGATAGACATTAATTGACCTTATACGGTAGCCTTTATCTCTCAATTCTGATAATCTGATTCTGAGTGATAAATATGACATCCCTGTTAATTCCTGTAGTTTTTCTGTAGTAATCACTCTTCCCGTTCTATGTAGTTCTCTCAGTACTTCTTTCAATCGTTCTATTTTTTGTTTGTTTTTGAATTCTTTTGAGAAATAAAAGGCTTTATCCCCTGACACCAATAAATTCCTCCTCTTTCTTAGGTTCAAGCAAGTTCATTCTTTTCCATAACTGCAGAAGGGTAATAATTTCTGGCTCAAATTCACGCTTAACATATGCAGGATATGAAGGCTTGAAAACAAGTGGATGGGGAGTTAGCTTGCCAATTTCAATGATATCCTGCACAGTCCAGCCTTGTGTTTTGAAATGCTCAACATCTTCATAAAAGAACCAGAAACGGTAATAAAGCCTTCCACTATCCCGATGTGCTTTAACTCGATAAGGGATGAGTGCTAATAAGCCCTGTAAAAACTCAATATTATGCTTCACCGGATACTCCCAACCAAGCTGTTCTGCTACCTCATAGGGACTGTAATAATATCGCCTGATAACTTCTGTTTTGTGAAAATGGTTGATTAACCAGTCGAAATCCTTGATAGCTCTCAACAAACAATCAGGATGGTAATATTGATGTCCCCCTTTCGCATGTCCGCAATAAACCTTTTCCTCTCCCTTATGAATTACTTCGCCACAATAAACACATTTAGCTCCTTTTTGTGCTTTTGCTACATAGTGCTTATAACCGTTGATGTAAAGGTATCTCATTTTATTCCTCCTGATTTGTTTTCAGGTATGCACGCAAATCTTCTTTGATATAGAACGGTTTTTTCAGCTCTTTCAATAACGACACAACATTGCTTGCGAAATTATGCCAGTCAATTTGGGAAGCTAATTCGTGATGATTAAGTTTGCCTACTTTGTAAAGGTCAACAAATTTGCTGGTCTCTTTGATTAATACAAGACTCTGTTCTGGACTTATTACTGGCTCTATGCTAACCCATGTTTTTATGCCCTGTTCTTTTGCTTTTTTGAGTAATGTAATGCGTTCATCCGGTAGTGCTGCAAGTGGTTCCCATTCCAAGCTGTCAGTCGCCTCTATAAATGTCAGAGTTACCCCGAACCAACTATCCGACTTTTTCAGAATGTCAAAATCCCTATCAGCTATCTTGCCCTTTGTCAGGATCACCGGGATAATTCCGTATTTGAGCATAATAACCAGGGCTTGTCTGGTCAGACACTCAAATTCCTCGATTGGCTGATATGGGTCTGAAGTAAAGCTCAATAGGACATGCTTTCCTTTGTAAAAATGTGCTTCTTTCTCCAGCTGTTCGATAATACCATAACGGGGCTTGACATATCTGACAAAATCATCGTGTTTTTTGTAAGTATATTTCGGCACATAACAATACTTACAGCCATGCTGACATCCGGTATAAAGATTCAGGGCATATTGACAATATTCTCTTGCCCTGCCCCTGGGCTTATAGATTGCTCTCATCCTTTTGTCTCCTGTTCAAGATAGATTTTTCCCCTGTAAATGTGTCCTATTTTGTTAAGCTGATAAGTGGGAGTCAGTTCATATATATCGAATCTCTCAACTCGATTATTTTGTGTTCTGCCTATAACAAGCCATATCCTCGAAAAACCAAAATTCCATTCAATGTCTTCGAGTTTCAGTAATTTGCGTCTCACATTGGTATCTTTAGTTATCTGAACCCACAAAGTTTTTTCGTCTGGCTTTATGGCAATAATATCAATGCAGTTAAAGATATCGTTCGATTGAGAGAAAACCCTCCTTTTACCCGTCTTATCTACAAATTCTCTGAATGAGTATTGGGTGAGATGGACGGTATAACCATACTCCTCTAAAATCTTTGCGATTCTTTTCTCTAACCGTCTGCCTGTTTTACGCCTGCTCATTGTTGTTCTCCTCTATTTTTCTTTTCAGCACTCCCACAATAACGTGCCGACTCTTTTCTAATTCCCAGTGGATACCCCGCCTCTTTCAACTTTTTAGCGAGGTCTAAACTAACTACAT
>JAGHBZ010000052.1 GCA_021160705.1 Candidatus Sumerlaeota bacterium | reverse complement strand
TTTCCCAAAAGTGGTGGGAAACGGCTTGCTCCTTATGGGCATTGTGATAAACTTTACCCTCCTTTGTCTTAGGCTGTAATTGCAAGGATTTACTGGTCTTTCTCTTTGAAATTTTGATATTATACCTCATATACTTAGCAATTTCCTGACCTTTATACTTTGTCGGATTTTTCCAATTTCAGAAAAATTTTTTAAGGAATTTAGTGATTATTTTATCTCAAATAACGTTTGAAAAGTGTGGCGAGCGGGGAGGAAAATGTCGGTCATCCGTAGATGTGGCACAAGTTGCATATCTGGTTTTGTATTGACTTAATTGTTCCGGGACGGAAAAGATTTATGGGAGTTGCGAAAAAAGATATTATTCAGGGTCTACGACGATTATCCATAAAAGAGGGCGATATCCTTCTGGTGCATAGTTCCCTACGAAGTTTTGGGCACGTGGAGGGTGGCGCAGATACCGTCATTGACGCTCTTTTAGAAGTGGTCGGCGAAGATGGCACTGTTATGGTACCAACAATTACAGGCAAGCGAGAGCATAATAAAGACAATCCTCCTGTTTTTGACGTTTTGCGAACCCCTTGCTGGACAGGAAAGATTCCAGAAACTTTTAGAAAACGCCCCACTGCTCAGCGAAGCCTGCATCCGACACATTCAGTATCCGCAATTGGGAGAAATGCTCATCTGTTATTAGACGAGCACATCCACTCCTATACCCCGTGTGATGAGAAGAGTCCTTATCAAAAGAATGCTGAACATAAAGGGAAAATTCTGTTTATCGGTGTGACACAGGAGTGTAACACCACGCTTCACGCCTGCGAGGAAATCGCAAATGTGCCTTATCATCTTCAGGCTGAAGAGACCCGATGTATTGTGATAGACCCGGAAGGCGTAAGCCATACTGTGGTTAATCGTCTCCACAGCTGGGAGGGACCGGAGCGCAATTTCCCAGTAGTTGACGAACTACTCCTTGCGAAAGGGTTATTGAAAAGGACACAGGTAGGTCAAAGTACATTAGCAGTGATGCCAGCCCAGGAGTTGATAGCGATTGTTTTGGAGAAGTTGCGTCAGGACCCCTACTTTTTGTGTAAGAAATAATAGGAAAGAGCGAAGACAGGTATAATAGAAAGGCTACCTATAAATCCAGGGTTTTTCTTCTTACTGAATATTACCTTCTTTGTTTTTGTAATAATAAGCGTATTTTTGCCAGAGATTAAAGAGGTGTCGCACAGTGGAGATTGGCACATCGCTTCCCACCTCTGCTTGAAAGATATAGCCTCCTGCAGGTGAACCCAGATGGTCTAAAGAATTTATGACTTCTTGCTCAACCTGCTCAGGTGTGCCTCGTGGAAGTAGATGCTGGCGGTCTATCTCGCCCCAGAAAGTAAGCCTTCCGCGAAACCGTAAGCCTAATTCCTGAATCCCCATAATTGCCACCTGGCAGTTTAGGGCGTCCACACCCAGCTCCACAAGGTCTTCAATAATATCAATGATATACCCATCGCTATGGAAAAAGACAAACTTGCCTGCTTTCTTTATTCGGCTGATGAGCTCCTGATAACACGGCTTGAACAAACGGCGCCAGTACTCAGGTGGGATAAATAATTGGTTTTGTGACCCCCAGTCGTCCATAATGCTTACAGCATCGTAGTCGTAATTTAATGCCAGCTCCAGTCGCTTCAATAAAAACTCCATTACCATATCTCGGAGAATAATCAGCTCCGGAGGTTCTTCAAGGACATCAATCAATAAAAATTGTTGGTCTCTGAGCCAGCACATTCGGTGAAAAAGCGAGCCAAGCGAAAACAGACGAAATTTATCTTTGTTCTTCTCAAGATTTTCTGCGACACCTTTGAATAAATCCTCATTAAGCAGGTGAATAGGTGGCTTATAATGAGTGAGGTCGCGCCAATCGTTTAGAGGAAATCCCACGACACTCCCCAGGATTCCAGGAACGATGTTCTGCCAGACCGAGCCCCAGGGGTCAGTGAAAGTTCCTTCCTCAAAGGCGTGATGCAAGGCATCCGGGTCTTTTGCGCCATTGTAGTAAATATCCCATTCCATTGAGTTGAGCAGAGACTCCAGTTCTTCGCCGTATTTTTTGCGAGCTGCCGGGATAATCCAGACATCTCTCGGCACACGCTCAGGATACTCAAACCGTAATGTCTTGGCGACTATCTCTCGACTGTTCATAGAATTAATCTCCCCAGTCTGTTGCAATGAAATCAACAAGAGCGAATTGTAACTGAGTTGCATAACCCCAGTCAATTATGCTGTTTTGCAAAGCATAGAGTGTCAATGAATGACGCATTGGGCTATACCAGGTCGCCCTATAGTAGCAAGATACTTACTCCATACCGCTGAGAGCCGACCGCCTGTCGCTTAACCGCCTTCTTGTTCTTAATGAAGGGAATGAACACTTCACGCCCCTTGTTTGCCTCCAGTGTTTATTAAGGAATGGAGAAGTTTGAGAGAACGTATGATACTTTCCGGGGCAGGGATGGTGAAATATCTCTCTTTAATGACGTAGACCCTCTGGTTCTTGACTGCATTCACTTGAGGCAGGGTATTCCAGACATTTTTTGTGATGGCGAGAGACCGGGAGGTCGGATTATCAGCCACTGCAGTATCAATAATTATGTCAGGGTTAAGGGCGATAATAGACTCTCTGGATATTATCGGGTAACGAGGGATTCGGGAGTGAATAACGTTTTGTGCTCCGACAATTTCAAGTAGTTCATTGATAAAGGTATTTTTCCCGGCGGCGTATATCTGCTGGAGCGAGCCGGGGGAATGACTGACCACACAGAGTACACGAGGCAATTTTCTTCGTTTTGAGGTGAGTTTGCGATAGTAGGCTATTTTTTGTTTCAATCTTTCTGAAAGACGATGTGCAGTGGTTGTGGTATTGGTAGCTTCTCCGATTGTTGTAACCGAGTTCAGCACGTCTGCAATTGTTTCATTTTGAACAACAACAAATTGAGTCTCTGGTAATAATGGTCGGAGTTTTTCAATGACCATTTTATTTGAAGGGAGTGCAATCACGAGGTCGGGTTTCAAGAGGACGATTTGTTCAGTATCAGGATTAAAAAATGTGCCAATAGAGGTTTTGGTATGCTTAAGTATGGGTATATGACAATGTTCAGTGACACCAACAATTTTTCCATCTAACCCGAGGCTATGAAGAATCTCAGTGACATTAGGGCTTAAGGAGATGATTCTGTCAGCTTCTGGCTGCACTCTGCCCGGCAGAATGAGGAGAACAATGAGGATAATAAAAATTATGTTCGGTGTAGTTTTTATTTTCAGCGGATACATAGAGCAACTCCTACCCTTGAAACAAAGGATAAAACCTGTTTAAGGTTATTTGAGTTATTGTACCTCAATTGCGTGGTTTATAAAAAATACTTTTTGCTATTTTCCTGGCTAAAAAAGCAAGCCCCTGGAGATAAGCACGGAACTGTTTCAGTCGGCAACCCCGAGCCATCGGTTCAAATAAAAACCAGCGAATCTCAAAGGGCAGGAATTTGAACAGCCAATCTTTGAGGGTATAGTTTTTCAAAAGGAAGATGATACGACTCCGAAAAAACAGACGGTAGAATTGGGGGCTCAGTTTTGACAGTATAGATGACTCGTAGTGAAAAAGTACAGCATCCGGGACATAGATGACTTTGTAGCCAGCTTTGTGAGCGCGCCAGCAGAGGTCGGTTTCTTCATAATATGCAGGATAATAATCTTCATCAAACCCGTTCATCTTTTCTAAGAACCAGCGCCATACAGCGAATCCCGCTCCAGTGACAAAATCAACCTCGCGGAGTTCATCATACTTACCCGTGTCAGGTTCATTATTACCGAAATGCTCACACATAGCATTTGGGTGAAGTATACCACCAGCATGCTGAATAATGCGAGAGTTTGGATAGTACATTTTACACCCAGCAATGACAGCCCCTTCAGTGGCGATAAGCCCTTCAATAAGGTTTTCCAGCCAGTCAGGTGCGACCACCACGTCAGGGTTGAGAAACACGATGACCTCAGAATGAGCATTTCGCCAGCCAAGATTATTCCCCCCTGCACAGCCAAGATTCTTTTCAGCGGTTATTAAACGAACATTATACCCAGATTCAGCAACTAGCTCAGCCGTACCATCAGAGGATGCATTATCCACAACGATTACTTCATACTCAGGATATGTCTGCCAGTGGAGACTCTCAAGACAACGCAGTATATAATCCCGACTATTAAAAGTCAAAACGATGACGCTTGCACCGGGAAGTGATTTGGGTTCTTTTTTGACGTTTATATCTTCCATATTTCTTTAAATTGCCGTTTAGTGGCAGAAAGTATGTTCCAGACATTATGACGGACACGCATATGGCAGTTAAGGCAATCCTTCGGTATAATGCCTCGCTTAAATTTATTGCGCACCTCTCTGAAACCCGCGCTGTTCCAGATTTCAGCCGGAGTTTGTTTGAATAGATTCCCAATGACCCCTTCAGTCCAGAAACAGCAAACCCTTACATTTCCATCAACTTCAATATGGAGTTGTTGCCAGATAAATTCACAATAATAGCCTTTTGAGTGCTTTGGTTTTGAATGCTGAGTATGATTTTCAGGATGCTCACCCATAGGGATATACTCAAACCCCACACCAAGAGATTGAGCGGTCTGGCGTGCTCTGGCAATTGCATCCTGGAGTAGATTTTTATCTGTGACCATACTTTCCCGTGCCCAATCATTATAGGGCAGAACGTTCTGCACAATTACCAGGGGAACACCAACTGAATGTGCGAGTTCAACAATCTCGCTGAGTTCACCCACATTTTGTTTCATCAAGCAGACAATAAAATTTACCACAGGATATGCGGAGCCAATCTCCTGTTTTCGCTGGTTAAGGCGCTGGAGGTTCTGTACCACAGAGTCAAAGTTCGCCCCCTCCCGAATAAATTCAAATGTTTCTTTGCGTGCACCATCAATGGAAGCGACCAAAATAATTGGTCCTATGGTTAATAATTGCTCAATGCACGGTTCATCAAGGAGCGTGGTATTGGTGACCACTGATGGCACTGAACCAGCAGAGATAATAATTTTCAGGATGTCGAAAATCTGATGGTGCAGAAATGGTTCACCATTACCAGCAAGCCCAACATATTCCGCATAAGGAAACCAGGGAATAAGCCGTCTGACAACGTCAATGTTCATCTCGCCACGATTTTTAGGGAATCGCTCACTTCGGCGTGCACACATCTTGCACCGCAAATTGCACAGGTCGTTTACTTCAAGATGGATACGAAGTGGACGAGCAAGTAGGTGGCTCCTGCGAAATACTTTATCCACCAGACTGCCAAAGAGATTTATGCTTCGTTTTAATTTATGCATAATATTGCAATCCAGTAAAAT
>JAGHBZ010000214.1 GCA_021160705.1 Candidatus Sumerlaeota bacterium | reverse complement strand
TAAAAACACTTCCTACCGAAGGTGAACATATCCTACAGGGTCCCGGCGAGAATGCCGGTGTGGTAGAGTTTGGCGATGGGCTGGCAGTGGTGTTCAAAATAGAATCTCATAACCATCCCTCCGCCATAGAACCCTATCAGGGTGCTGCCACAGGGATAGGCGGTATACTCCGGGATATTTTTACAATGGGTGCACGCCCAATCGCACTGGTTGACCCGTTGCGGTTCGGCGACCCGTCGCTACCCAGAAACCGTTACATCGCTGAAGGCGTGGTGGCCGGTATAGCTGACTATGGTAATTGTGTGGGTGTACCTACAGTTGCAGGAGATGTATATTTCTCATCAGCCTACAACGGTAACCCGCTTGTGAATGTGATGTGCGTGGGAATTACAAAAAAGGAACATCTCACCCTGGCGACTGCACGTCACCCGGGAAACCTCGTGGTCTATTTCGGTAATGCTACGGGACGAGATGGTATACACGGGGCGACCTTTGCCTCAGAGGAGCTGGACGAAGAAGCGGAAAAAAAGCGACCAGCAGTCCAGGTCGGCGACCCTTTTATGGAGAAAAAAATCCTTGAAGCATCCCTGGAGTTAATTGAATCCGGCGTGGTGGAGGCAATGCAGGATATGGGGGCAGCTGGACTGACGTGTTCAACCTGTGAACTCGCTGGTAGAGGTGGACTGGGTATTGAAATTGAACTCAATAAAGTGCCTCAACGCGCCGCCAATATGTCGCCCTATGAGTTGATGTTATCAGAATCACAGGAACGAATGCTCGCTATTATTCCTGAAGCGAAATGGGAACTCGCACGGTCTATTCTGGAAAAATGGGAAGTCAACCCCAGGGTCATTGGTAGAACCACAGCCGATGGTTTAATGAGAGTCAAAAGCAATGGAAAGGTAGTGGCTGAGATACCTGCTGCCAAGATTTCCTCCGACTCACCGTGTTATATTAGAGAAGCGCAACGCCCAGCTTACCTTGAGCAGGTAGAGATCTTTTCTTCTGAACGAATCCCTGAACCTGAAGATTACACCCGGACACTCCAGAGACTATTATCCTCACCAACCATTGCCAGCAAACGCTGGATATATGAGCAGTATGACTATATGGTGCAGACCAATACTGTGTTGGGGCCGGGTGAGAACGCTGCGGTACTGCGTGTGCGTGGTACGGATAAGGCGCTGGGTATCACTGCGGACTGCAATGCCCTCTATTGCTACTTAGACCCTTATAAAGGCGCAGCAATAGCTGTAGCCGAGGCGGGGAGGAATCTTGCGGTTGTGGGTGCACGACCACTGGCAATCACCAACTGCCTTAATTTTGGCAACCCCACAAAACCAGATATTTTCTGGCAATTTAAGGAATGTGTTCGCGGAATGTGCGATGCCTGTATCGCTCTCAACACCCCTGTTACCGGCGGCAACGTCAGCTTCTATAACGAATTTGAAGGTAAAGCCGTGTTCCCCACGCCGGTCATCGGAATGATTGGACGGATTGACTCCTTGCAGGATGTGATGACCTCAGGATTTAAAGCAGAAAAAGATTGTATTATTCTGATTGAACCAGAGGATACTGAGCTCCATCTTGGGGGTTCTCACTATATAGATTATCTTCACAAAAAAATTATGGGACCCTGTCCGGGGATAGACCTTGAATCAGCCAGGAATCTGATACTACTAACCCTTAGCCTGATAAAGCAACATCTGATTAAATCTGCAACTGACCTTAGTGAAGGTGGACTGGCAGTGGCACTTGTGGAGTCAATTATTCGTGCACCAGAACCAGTTGGTGCAGAAATTACGCTTCCCGAAAGAGTTCGTCCGGATATTGAGCTCTTCAGTGAAGCGCAGTCGCGGATACTCGTCAGTGCGGAGGCGGAGAATATCGCACGGATTGAGAAAGAATGCACTCGTCTGGGGTTTCGTGCTATACGTATTGGCACAACTTCAAGCGTTGAACATTTAAAGGTCAATGGACTTATTGACATTTCAAAAAATGCAATGTTACACTCTATACAACATTTACCCTGGTAAACTGTTAGAGAGGAGAGTGTCCGATTTTCTTAAGCATAAACGGTGATTCTTCTTTTTTAGATTCTGGATGATGAATAAAATGAGCATTAAGCGAGGAGAAGGGTCAGAATGATAAAAGAGAGTTGTGGGATTATGGGTGTGTTCAACCACCCGGAGGCTGCGAAGCTTGTATATCTTGGACTTTACGCATTACAGCACCGGGGTCAAGAGAGTGCTGGTATTGTATCTACTGATGGTGAACACCTATATACCCATAAGGGACTTGGACTGGTCTCGGATGTGTTTGATGAATCCTCGCTGGAGAAACTCAAGGGTCACAGTGCTATTGGGCACGTGAGATATTCCACCACTGGCTCTACTTCTCTTGAGAACGCACAGCCAATCGTGTCAAAGTATAAGGGAGGAACACTGGCAATAGCACACAACGGAAATATAACTAATTCCTCGCTACTCCGTCAGGAGCTTGAGGGACGGGGTTCGATTTTTCAGACCACCACTGATAGCGAAATCGTGATACATCTTATTGCCCAGCAAAGTAGCAACGATTTCTTAGAGTCATTAATAACCTCTTTAATTCGCCTGAAGGGTGCTTACTCATTGTTGGTTTTGCGACCGAACAGGATGCTTGCTCTTAGAGACCCTTCAGGTTTCCGACCACTTTGTGTCGGCTCTAAAGACAAAGGGACTTATCTCGTCGCCTCTGAATCCTGTGCCTTTGATATTGTGGATGCACAGCTACTGAGAGAAATCAAACCCGGCGAAATCCTGGAGTTCACTCCTGATGGTGTGCATTCTCATCATCCATTTGCCGATGCAATACCGACATTCTGTGTGTTTGAATTCATATATTATGCCCGTCCTGATAGTCTTGTCGGGGCTAAATCTGTTCACTCCATTAGAATCAGACTCGGTAAACAACTTGCCATTGAACATCCGGTGGAAGCAGATTTAGTTATTTCTGTGCCAGATTCTTCCAATGCAGCTGCTCTGGGATTTGCTCAGCAGTCTGGAATTCCCTTTGAGTTCGGGCTTATTCGGAGTCACTATGTTGGGCGGACTTTTATTGAACCCAAACAACAAATCAGAGATTTTGGTGCCAGACTGAAATATAATACCGTCAAGTCCATTATTGCCGGTAGAAGGGTGGTGGTGGTGGATGATTCTATTGTCAGAGGAACGACCAGCAGAAAAATTGTAAAGATGATTAGAGATGCTGGGGCAAAGGAGGTTCATTTTCGGGTAAGTTCACCGCCGTGGCAGTATCCCTGTTTCTTTGGCATTGATACACCCACCAGAGAAGAACTGATTGCCAGCAGTCATTCAATTGAAGAGATACGTAAACATATTGGAGCGGATTCGCTGGGTTATTTGAGCCTTGAAGGACTCAAAAAGGTCGTGCCACGTACTATCGGGTGTTGTTTTGCCTGTTTTGATGGCAATTATCCAGGCGGGCGTCCACAGGATTTCCACAAAAAGATTTTAGAAATGCCGTTTTCAATAAAAAAAACTTGATGTATACTAAAATAAGTAGTATAGAACATTTCCAAAATTTGTTCTTAGTACAGTGAGGAGGACGATGAAATGGGAAAACGACGCCAGAAAATAATCCCTGTTACTTACAGAAATGCGGGGGTGGACATCGATGAGGGCGAGTTGTTTATAGAGCGCATAAAGGAAAAGTTGCCATATATAGGTGGGTTCAGTGGAATTTTCCCGCTCAAATTGTCTGAATATAGGGACCCGGCATTGGTTGCAACAGCTGATGGCGTGGGTACAAAACTTCTGATTTGTGAGATGATGGGACAATATAACACCATCGGGATTGACCTTGTAGCTATGGTGGTCAATGACCTTGTGGTTTATGGAGCGGAACCTTTGTTTTTCCTGGATTATTATGCAACAGGAAAACTAAAGGTCGAGCGCGCTGAAGAGATTATGACAGGCATCATTGAAGGATGTAGACGTTCTAAATGTATATTGCTGGGCGGGGAGACCGCTGAGTTGCCCGGCTTATATGGAGCTGGACAATTTGACCTTGCTGGGTTCGGCGTGGGCATTGTCAACCGCAACAAAGTTATTGATGGAAAAAGAATCAAAACCAATGATGTCCTGATTGGGATTGCCTCCAATGGTCTACACAGCAATGGCTATTCCCTTGCAAGGCATATCTTACTTGAAAAAAATAAATGTTCCCTTGATACCTATTATGAAGAACTCAATGAGACACTCGGCGAATGTCTGCTTCGTCCGACCATCATCTATACAAAATTAATTCTTGATATTGTGCGAAACTTTGACGTGAAAGGCATTGCTCATATTACCGGTGGTGGTATCAGGGGTAATCTTGCACGAATTCTTCCATACAGAGTGGACGCTGAAATTTACATTGACTCCTGGGAGGTCCCACCAATCTTTGAGATGATTCGCCGACTTGGACCC
>JAGHBZ010000483.1 GCA_021160705.1 Candidatus Sumerlaeota bacterium | reverse complement strand
GAAAATATTTTGATTTTTACCACAACTTAAGCTATTGTGCTTCAATGAGTTTCTTTAGTTATTCAATCTTTTAAAGATACTACTGTTACTACTAAGCTAATATAGTAATATATAGAGAGTAGGAATAGAATGAAAGCAGTGGTGCTATTTTCAGGGGGATTAGACAGTTGTCTTGTGGCAAAGATTATTTCTTCTCAAGGTATTGAGGCAATAGCATTATACTTTAAGACACCCTTTGTCTCAGGAAAGCTATATCGTGACCCCAAAACGGGAGTTCCCCAGAGTACAGAGATTAACATACTAAAACGACGAGCACACCAATCAGGAGCTGAGTTAAAGGTATTTTCTACCGGGAATGATTATATTGAACTCATCCGTTCGCCCCGTTATGGGTATGGGACTAATCTTAATCCCTGTATAGATTGCAAGATTTATTTTTATCGTTGTGCGTTTGAAATAATGAAAGAAGAAGATGCACAATTTCTCGTGACTGGCGAAGTGCTCGGACAACGTCCGATGACACAGTCGAAACCTATATTAATTATGATGGAGCGTCGTGCCGAAGTGGAGAAATTAGTGTTACGACCACTATCAGCGAAATTGCTGCCCAGGACCATTCCTGAGGAAAAAGGATGGGTAAGAGACGATATGCTTTATGATATCCAGGGACGTGGACGACGTCGCCAGATGGAGCTGGCAAAAGAATTTAATATTACTGACTACTCTTCACCGGCTGGGGGATGTTTGCTTACAGACCCGAGTTTTTGCAATCGCCTGAAAGATTTATTTGACCACAATATAACTGAAATGAACGATATACATTTACTTAAATTGGGACGTCATTTCCGTTTATCAGAAAATGTAAAACTAATAGTGGGACGTAATCAGAGCGAGAACAGAGTTATTGGTGAATTAGTAGAGCCAGGAGACATACTGCTGGAGGTTGTGGGTTATGGTAGTCCTTTATGTCTTCTCAGAGGCATAGGCGCAGAAGCGTTCCTTAAAGTGTCAGCACAGATTTGTAAACGATATAGTGATGCTCGTAACGTCGCAAAAGCTAAAATTAGATACTGGAAAGTTGATGAACTCCCAACGAGGTATTTCACAATCACTAAAAATATTCCAGAACCAGAACTCAAAGAAAAAATGATAATTTGACTACTCCTGAACATAAACCACTAAAAATCCTACGTGTTATCACCTGGTTGCCGATGGGTGGTATAGAGCGCCGTATTGCAGAATTACTGCCAGCATTAAAAGAACGCGGTCATCATATAGAAGTGGTATGTCTCAGAGAGTATGGTCCGCTTGCAGAGGAACTTCGTTCAGCAGGTATTCGTGTGGAGTTGATACCACTGAAAAGCCGATTACATCCAGCCGGGATTCGCAAACTTGCCCAATATATCCGTGAGGGAAATTTTGACGTTCTGCATTCGCATATGTATCGGAGTAATGTGCCTGCCACAATTGCAGGAAAACTCGTCAGATTTAAAGGAATAATTCTTGCCCAGATACATAATATTGACACCTGGGAGACCCGACGCCAGCTCTGGATGGATAGATTTCTATCCAGATGGCGAGATGGACTCATTGCTGTTAGTGAACAGGTTCGTCAGGAGATAATTCAGCGATTGCGAGTTCCACCTGAGAAATGTTTTGTAATTTATAATGGTATTCAAATAGAAAAGTATAGAGATGTGAAGCCAGTAGAGGGAATTCGCGAGTCGCTCGGGATTCTGCCTGATGATTTTGTGGTGATTATGGTGGCGCGGATGGTCGCGCAGAAGAACCATCGTCTTGTCATTGATTCTGCTCCGGAGATTATAAAGTCCGTACCGAAAGTTAAGTTTTTATTTGTCGGCGATGGTAGGCTTCGCCCTGAACTTCAGGAGCAGGTCAGAGCAAAGGGCTTGGAACGTCATTTTATCTTCACGGGCACCAGAACTGACATACCACAACTCTTAAAAATTTCTGATGTATTTGTTCTTCCGTCATTTAAAGAAGGGTTTTCTAATGCCATAGTAGAGGCGATGGCTGCGGGTTTACCGGTGATTGCGTCCAGAGTTGGTGGTAACGCTGAAGCGGTAATTGACGGCTCAACGGGTATTCTCATCTCACCTTATGATTCATCTGCACTGGCGAATGCAGTAATTCGTCTGGCAAAAGATACCTCATTAAGGCAACGAATGTCCTCTGCAGGCAGTAAGCGGGCTGAGAATTTTTCTATCTCCGAGATGGTCAGACGAACCGAATCTCTTTATTATCAATTATGTAGAGAAAAGTTTACAAAGTGAGATTTTTAAAGATAAACCTCTTTTTTCCACCACTTTTGGAACGCCATTGAAGGGGATTAATATATACAAAATTGTGATTTTTGGCTCACTTATAACTGGTAAGCTCAAAAAAGATAGTGATATTGATATAATTATTGTTTCAAAAGACTTCAGGGGAAAAAGTATTTTTGAAAGGGTGCAGCTTGCCACAGGTATAGGAAGAGAACTGGTACGCCGCCTGAAAATGCCATTTGATTTAATCTACTATTCTCACAAAGAATGGGAAAAATCTAACTTTCT
>JAGHBZ010000055.1 GCA_021160705.1 Candidatus Sumerlaeota bacterium | reverse complement strand
GTTTTTTACGTTCTAATGCTGACATCACGCAGACTATTCTTCGTTTTGCACGAGTTATGGTGTAGCGAGTAAATATATTAAAGAAAAAATCAGGCTGAACAGAAAGATTGATGAAGGGGTTATTCTTACTCATTTTATCCAGTTTCTCTTCAAACTTTTCTTTCAGGTTTTCCTTCTGGATTTTTTCAAGTGGGGTGTTTCCAAGCCGTGCTATCTCCGAATAGAGCAATTCAATTTCCTTTATAATCCTGTCTTTTTCTTTCAATATCCAGTCCTTTGACCACCCAGCTATTACAGCCTTTAAGTCCTCCTCACTTATACAATCACCGGAATCACTAATACCCCCAAAGGATTCCTGCTTTTCTATTTCTCTGAATGCTTCGTGGAGTATATATTTGTTATACCCGAATTCGCCCTGAGTGAGGATGGTGCCAATATCCGATTCAGATTTATCAATTTCTGAGAGAGTTTTGATGAGTTCATTGAGTTGAGAGCTAGAGAGTTTACCACTTTTCACAATCCTCTGCAATACACGGAGTCCAATTCTCTCACACACAACACCAATAAGGTTAGTAATAGGGAAGGCGTTTTTGTTTCTGAACCGCCATCCACAGACTATCACATCAAGCAGGTCACTAAGAGCCTGGTCAGTTTTCCCTATACTGAAGCGGTAATTTGCGCGTGCAGTAAGTAGTTTTAGATTTGTCTGAACCGGGAGAAAATTGGGGAATGTATAGGAGCGCCCGTATTGAGCGGGGTGGATATTCTTAGGGGTCAAACGAGCCTGATGAATATTATCCAATACGGGTCTAAAAATCTCAAGGTAAAGTAAAATCGGCAGAAACTCATCTGACCAGGGCTCCTTAGTTGCGCGAGTGAAAATCTGGACATACTCACCGGAATAAATAGGAGCTATGGCTTGGTTGGTCATCGTAAATCTTTCAGTTATTTTAGCAACCCTGGCATAAATCATCATAGCGTTGTCTTCTCCAAAAGGTTGGAGGATCTTGATGTAATCGTCTGACGATGATTTATATTTCTCAATGCCTTCGGTAAGCGACTTAACGAGAGTAACATTGTACTTTATTTCATTGCCCGGAGCTGGTCCCTGGCTAATAAGAATGACCTCATTTTCACCCTTTCCTTGAGCCAGGGTTATCTTTTTTGAGGGAGCGAATGGGTCAATTAGATTTTCCTCTACAAATGCCCTAAAGGGTTTAAACCTTTCATCTGAAATAAGTGCATCCAATGAATCAGGAATTTTTCCTGTCATCAACGTATAGGCTTGTAGAGCAAGACAAAGATTGGTGAAGTGTTTCTCCAGTATTTCGGCTTTCTTCTCATTCATTTTTTTCACTGAAAAAGGTACACTTCCTTTGTACTTGACTATTCTGGCGATGTCGTCGCCGTGTCCTGATTCGTCCTTCCTGTTTATACCAATACTGTAAATGATACGGTCACCAGAAACCTCATCTTGATAATACCGATAAGGTCGTGCATTCCCGGGCTCTGTAAATGGGTCATATAGGAGGCTAGAGAGATAAGGAATAGGTGTGGTCAGGTCTAATAACGTGGGTGGGTATTCAGAATGGTCAGTGTAATAAGACTCCATTGCAATTGCCAATGTCCGCAAATCCATCCTTGCTCTTTTTGCTTTGGCTAAATCTTCAGCAGCTTTAAACTCCTCTCTGGAGAGTATCGCATTAAAGAAGCGTAAATAAGGTGAACTCTTTAAG
Organism: Candidatus Sumerlaeota bacterium; assembly: GCA_021160705.1. GTDB lineage: Bacteria > Sumerlaeota > Sumerlaeia > MWCT01 > JAGHBZ01 > JAGHBZ01. The sequence goes on along the minus strand of JAGHBZ010000055.1, from coordinate 2,238 downwards.
TTTTCCTCGGAGCAAGGTAATGAGATGTCGTCCCCTTTACCTGCCTCGTCAATTCCATTTGGACCCACACTGTAGACCAGGATTTCCTGCCAACTCTTGCCGGGCTGGTATTTATAAGCCCGGGGATTCTCAGGGGAAGTGAATACATCATACGGAAAAGAGGGTAAGTAAGCAATCGGGGTGGTAAGAGAAAAAAGATTGGGTGGGAAATTATTGTTTGCCTGTTTATAAGACTCTATTGCCTGGAGAATAGTTAGTAGGTCAAAAATCGCCTGCTTTATCTTTTCCTCGGTATTAGAAGTAGTAGGTAAAGTCTTGTTCGTTTGGGTTGCTGTATGCGAAATATCTAATCCAAATGTGAGTGTGGAAAAAGCGGCAAGTGAAAACAGCAAAATAGCGATAATTGAGATTCTGGCAGGTGATTTCACTGCACCGCTCAGGAGCGTTGCAATGCGTTTCCCAATCTGGGTACGTGTGGCGAAAAGTCCTACTGCGCATTTCATAGTCTCATCTCCTTTTATGTATTCAAGAATTTTGTAGAGACTCTGCGCATAAGAATGCGCATCGTCTTCGTTAGTAATTATTGCTCTGTCACAGGCGAGCTCCATTGCATCTTCCCATTTCTTGCCCGCATACCAGATGCAAGGATGATAGAAAAAAATAGATGTAGCCACTCGTCTGAGGAGAAGCCATAAGGGGTCTTTCATTTTGCAGTGGGTGAGTTCATGGCGGAGTGTCCAGTGGAGTTTCTCAGCGTTATCCTGCAACTCAAGCCAGTGAGGAATCAAAATAGTTGGGCGAAAAACTCCAACAATTGCAGGTAATTCCAGTTCACCCGAGACCTTCAACCTCGGTGGGTTCTTTATGCGAAGCTCATAACACAGCTCATCAAACAGTCTTCTGGTTAAAGGTGAACGAGGATGTGATGAATTATCTAAAACTTTCTTTAAACTCAGACGGGCTTTTATCAGGAGAAACATAAAAAGAATTACTCCGGTAAGCCAGACAGCAAAAATCAGAGACCCGAAGGTGAGCCTGAAAGATGTTAAGCTTGAGAGGACAGATTTTTTCAACGCTCTCCATTTGCTAAGTAAATTACTGGAGCCAACAGTGCTGGCGTGTGGTAATGGTGTTTTCCGGGTTGTCTCTGCATCCCTGGTGAGCATAACTTTTTCGCCCTTGCTGGATGGCTGGGGAGAATTGTGAAGATTCATACGTGCCATAACCAGCTCAGGATACTGGAACGTCATTATCTGTGTGGAAACAATGGGCGGTTCATTCAGGGTGGCTAATTTCACAGGAGTGCCGATGAAAAGACCGACCAAAGGTTTTGCCATAATTAATAACCAGATGAGTGCACGTAGGCGAGCAGACCTTAATCTGAAGATTTTAATGCAGGCAATGGCAATGATAGTTAAAACGGCAAGCTCAATGCTTATCGAGGTGAGACGTGCTATTATATGATGTATCATTTTTTATCTCTCCTTACGCCAGTCTTTGCAGGGAGATATTCCTTGAGCAACCGGCGTATTTCTTTTAATTCTCTGTCGCTTATATTTTCATTTTTCAAGAGATGAGCCATTAAGGCAGATGGCGAGCCACTAAAGAATTGCTTAAGGAGTTCCTTTATTGAGCGTCGGATTACAAGCTCCCTTGAAACCGCTGGCTTAAAGACAATGGAACGACTCAGGCTGGGAACTTCTTTAACGTATTTTTTGTTCTTGAGTCGCCTAAGGACGGTAAGAATTGTCGTCAGGGCAAGGGGACGTGTAGAATCAAGTGTCTCTTTGACCTGTTTTGCAGTCACTCTACCTTCCCTCCACACCACTTCCATAATCTCACGCTCCAGAGGCGAAAGCTCTTTGACGATTCGGGCTTTCTTGCTTAATTTTTCTGGCATTTTTTACCTCCCCACTGAATTATACTCATATTTTAAAATAATTCTACATTAGTAAAAATTTACTATAAATGTCAAATATTTTCTTTATATTAGACGAACTAAAAACACTTTTAGTTGACAAGTACATAAAAAAATCTGATTCATCAGAAAATGATGAGGCGTGAGAATGGGATTGCTTGGAGTGGGGATAAGACAATGGGAAATTAAACTTCCTGAGTTTGTCAGTTGTGAAATGGAGATGATTGAAAAAACGAGGGTTATGAAATCTGGGGTGTGCAATTTGCCACTACAGGTTTATTTTTTTGCGGTAAGTTTTATGGAACGCCTCTCACTCTCTT
>JAGHBZ010000013.1 GCA_021160705.1 Candidatus Sumerlaeota bacterium | reverse complement strand
GTTTTTTACGTTCTAATGCTGACATCACGCAGACTATTCTTCGTTTTGCACGAGTTATGGTGTAGCGAGTAAATATATTAAAGAAAAAATCAGGCTGAACAGAAAGATTGATGAAGGGGTTATTCTTGCTCATTTTATCCAGTTTCTCTTTAAATTTTTCTTTCAGGTTTTCCTTATTGGTATTTACCCTATCATCTTTTTATTGAGAGGCATATATATTAGTTTGAGTATTGACAATCTGCGGAGAGATAAAATTTTATGCAGGGTGAAATATTTTGATATTCTTAATTTATAAACAATATTTGATTTTCTGAAAGTAGAATCTTGAAAAATCCTGACCGTAACTCATCTATCGTAAAGCTGCTTTGAGCAGATTGTATATCATTTTTGCTGAAATCATATACAGCACGATACCAATAACAATTTTCACCTGCCGACTTTTCAATTTTTCACCCATCAGGTATGCCCCAAGCAGTGCACCAGCAGCAGAGCCAATAGCACAAAATCCCAACAGTGTCCATTCAATATGTCCCAGTGTGGCGTGACCCAGGAATCCGGAGAAAGAGGAGAAGATGACAATGAAAGCGGTGGTGGCTGAAGCCTTTTTGGGGTTAAATCCCAGCCAGACCAATACCGGGACAATGAAGTTGCCACCCCCAACACCTAACAATCCACCGAGAAAACCCGCCAATGCCCCTACACCACAACCATATAAAATAAGTTGTGTTTTGGAGCTCCATTCTTCGCGAGGACGAGGATGATAAAAGAGCATCATTGAGCCAGCAAATAATAAAAATGCGGTGAACAGCCAGAGCAGGAGTTCACGAGATAGATATTGGCTGACATAAGCACCCAGTGGGGAAAGTGGCACCGCAACTACTAATATCGGCACCGCAGTGGCAAAGACCACCAGTCTCTTCCGGATAAAAGATGTGGAGGCAAATACCATTGCAATTGAATTAAGTAGTAAAGCCACAGCCATTGCCACACGTACGTCTATCCCTAACGCAATGAACACAGGTATTAGAATAAACGCAGCACCTACACCAGCAATGGTCAGTACTGTGGTAAAAATGAAGGTTATAATTCCTGCAACGATGAAGATAAGCATCTTAGTATCTCCTTTTACTCAAGTATGAGGAGAGGGAAGAGACGAGATTAATTTGTTCTCCTTCCCTCTCCATCTGCAAACTTCCTGAAGTTCTTCTCAGTGTTTACTTCTTTGTAGCGCAGGGGATACAGACCTTTTTGCCATTACGTATGCGTCCATACGTTTCCGCTACCATCTCGCCGCACTCCTCACAGACAAATGCACGAAAACAAGCATCTGGATGTTTGTAATCACTGGTGAACACATCGCTTATTTCAAACAGTTCATCCAGCGGTGACTCTAAGGCAGCCTTCATCAGCGGCGACTTAATCTCAGGCGGGACCTCAGAGGCGGGAGTACCGCTGGAGCGCATCTTGAAAAATTCTGTTTGCATTGCACGCCCGATGGCGTCTGCCCGCCAGACTGCACGGATTGCTCTGCCGGTGTTGCGGTCAATTAATGTTACAGCAAACTTGCCCCAACACAGGCGTTTTATGTTGTCTTTGCCAAAGGTGCAACCAGTTGCTACCATTATTCCATCTGCAAAACAGCCGGAGAAATGAGCATTACCAATTTCCGTCAGTGCGACAAGCTGTGAGTCAGGCGAACGGTTAACGCCGAGACGTCTCATCAACTCCAGCCCTATGCGAACGCCTAATGGCATTGCCGGGCATTGATGACCGTGAAATTTGAAAGCAATATCCAGCCATTCCTTTTCTGTCATTGTTTGTTCACTCATTTTTGTTCTCCTTTTCTATAAGAATGGTGATATATCATCAAATTTATATCACCGAATTTCTGGATAAATTGTTGGTTTAATAAGAGAAGAGAGGGAATAAATCAGGAGAGAATTAAGAGAGGATTTCCCCACCCATCCCACCAGCAATTGCATATTTTTCTCTTTTTCATTTTTGCTTTAAGAAATCCCAGCCAAATAAATTTTGTGAAACTTGAAGCAACTTTGTGTCAATGCAGGGATTATTGGTATCGGACAGGAACTTAAAATAAAAGTGTGTCGGCAAGTCACTGAGATTTTTCGGGGGTGTCTTTGTTCTTGGCTAAAAAAAATCATTTTATTAACACTGCCTTCATTCTATGTAAACGTTGAAGGATAAATTTTCTCATATCTGGTATTCAAATAACAAGCCTTTTTTTCATATTTGTTAATCGTCCGACACATAACCTTTACGAAGGTAAACCTCGCGCTTGCGGGAGAAGGGAATCAGGGAAGGCTGGGAGTAAATACGTACATACAGCCACTATAACCCATATAACCCAGTGGTGTAAGGACGAGCACTATTTTTACAAGGTGAGAAAAGACATTCTTGGTACGGGACATAGTGGGGTCAGGCTATGTGGTCAGAGGCAAGTTTGCATTATTTCAAATGGAAATGGTTTCAGCACTTTAATACTTCAGCCTGTTTACATCCTTGCTTGCTACATTACAGATTGTCACAGAGGTTCACTTTAATTAGAGAGGATTTTTAAGCTTTACTATCATACTTGACCTGGATAATTTAATTCTATTACATTTGAAATAAATCACTTATTTAAAGAGGAAAATGAGCGAGACCGGGCACAACGAGGAAAAAGACAAAAAAGTATATAAGGGAAGTGTGATTGTAGTAGACGACGAGCCGGATATGTGTCGAATCCTGACCAAGGCACTTAATATGGAGGGTTATCATGTGACGTCATTTACCAGCCCAAAACGTGCCCTTGATTATATCAGTAAGTATCGTCCAGACCTCGTTCTTTCGGATATACGAATGGAAGAGTTAAACGGAATGGAGGTGCTTAAAAAAGTAAAAGAGTTTGACCCCAATATAGCGGTGATTATGATTACAGCATACGGAACAATAGAGAATGCAATTGAGGCAATGAAACAGGGAGCATTTCATTATCTAAGGAAGCCATTTCAGCTGGCTGAAGTGATTGCGGTTGTTGACAAGGCAATTGAGTACAAGCGTCTTGAGGACGATAACCTCAGCTATAGTGAGCATCTCTCACACCTGTTTAAGGACGTTGAAATTATTGGCGATTCTCCTCAGATGAGAAAGATAAAGGAATTGATTACACGTATTGCCAGAACAGATAGTTCGGTATTGATATATGGTGAATCTGGCACAGGCAAAGAACTCATAGCCAAAGCCATACATAATACCAGCACACGTTCTAATAAGCGATTTGTAGCAATAAATTGTGCGAGCATCCCGGAGACGCTGATAGAGAGCGAATTGTTTGGATATGAGAGGGGTGCGTTTACCGGTGCGGTTAAGACAAAAATGGGATTGATTGAGCTGGCAAATGGAGGCACACTTTTTCTGGACGAGATTGGGGACCTCTCGCTGGCGCTTCAGGCAAAGCTCCTCCGAGTGCTTCAGGAACGTGAAATTCAACATATTGGTGGCACAAGGACAATCCCCATTGACATCCGCCTGATTGCGGCGACTAACAGGATACTTGACCAGGAGATTGAACGGGGAAATTTCCGTCGTGACCTTTTTTATCGGCTTAATGTAATCAATATAAACCTCCCACCACTCAGGGAACGAAAAGAAGACATTCCTCTTCTGGTAAATCATTTCCTTAAGAAATACAGTCATACCGCCCATCGTCCCGGTATCCGCTTTTCGCAGGAGGCTATGAATGCCCTGATGAACTATCATTGGCCTGGCAATGTCAGGGAACTGGAGAATGTAATTGAACGTTTGCTTGTGCTGGTAGATAAAGATTGTATTGAGGAGGAAGATTTGAAACTGGATATACTCAAGCTCCCAGCTTCGCAGATTCCATACGATTATCGTGCTGCCAGAGAAGAGTTCGAGCGGACATATATTCAGGAGTTGTTAGAACATACACGTGGAAATGTTGCGGCGGCAGCTCGTCTTGCCGGGCTCAGTCGACGAAATCTTTATGACAAAATTGAGCGGTATAATATAAATGTTGATGAATTTAAGAGCCAGGCAGAGGATGCTTAAGTCTCACAGTTGTTCTTTCAATCGGTTTAGTCGGTTAATCCGTTAAGTTCGTTAAGTCCGTTTAGTCCGTTTAGTGGGTTTGTCGGTTGTGTCGGTGGGGGGTTGTTGCTGGTAGTAGAACTCCAGGATGTCGCGAGCAATAGGTGCGGCGACGTGTCCACCCAGTCCACCGTTTTCAATCAGTACAAGCACAAGAATCTCCGGGTCATCATAAGGGGCAAAACAGACGAACAATGCGTCAGTACCGCCCTGTGCGTTCTGAGCGGAGCCAGTTTTGCCGGCAACTTTCCACGCAGGGTTGAATTTCGCTCTGAAGGCAGTGCCACTCTGTGCGTTGACCACTTTAGATAGACCTGTAATGATTATTTTTCTCACCTCCGGGCTAAGCGGGATGCGTTCTTCATTGGGTTCTTTTTCAAGGATGACCTCTTGGTTTTCATTGACGGCTTTCAGGAGAAGATGAGGTACAGGGACTCTGCCCTGGTTGGCAATAGCCACATAGGCAGATGCCAGCTGGATTGGTGTGCAGTTAATTTTTCCCTGTCCAATAGAGAATTGAACAAGTGCGCCTCGTTTAAGTTCTGAGTATTGATATAGGGGAACAAACCCCTGTTCTTCAAAAGGGAGGTCAATTCCCGTTTTTCTACCCAGTCCATACCGATACGCATAGTCTACAAGTACTTTCCCGCCTAATTCTTGCCCGACTTTATAGAAATACGTGTTACAGGAGACCTGTAAAGCACGCACAATATTGACATAACCGTGTCCATTCCCCTGATTGCATAGAAAAGGACGTCGCCAGTGCGGAAGATAATATTTCCCTGAACAAAAAATCCTTTTTTCTGGATTAACTCCATTCTCAAGAGCAGCAATGGCAAAGATGGGCTTCACCGTTGAGCCTGGAAAGTAAATCCCCTGGATTGCGCGATTAAGCATAGATACGTCTTCTCCGGCTGTAACAACAGGGTGTTCAGGGTTGAAAGAAGGTGAGCTAAGGAGGGCGAGAATCTCGCCATTTTTTGGATTCTCCACTATAATGACACCTTTTCGGTTTTTTATCTTCTCCCAGCAGAATTGTTGCAGCTCAGCATCAATACTTAGAGTGAGATTTGCGCCAGGGGTTGCGGGTTGTTCAATTGCCGAATCAATGGTCTTTCCTCTGGCGTTCTGGACAATTACCTCGTATCCGTCCTTTCCCCGTAAATAGTCCTCGTAGACCTTTTCAATGCCAGAGATACCCACGGTCTCTGTGCTGTCGTATCCTTTTTTCAGGAACTCCTTGAGGTGTTGTGGGAGAATCCTGCCAACATATCCGATGATATGAGCGGCTTTTTTACCCAGAGGATACCGACGTCGCAACGACTGCTGGATGTGCACACCCGGAAATAGATGTTTCTGCTCCAGAATAGGTGTAACGTCGAGCAGACTAAGGTCTTTTGCGACCAGCACACTGGCACCCCGCCATTTTAATTTTTGTATTTTCTCATCTAATTCTTTCCGATTGACACCCAGGACCTTAACCAGCCGTGAGATTGTCTCAGAAATGGTTGGTTTTGATAATCGATACGGTGAAAAGTAACAATTATAACAGACGACATTCTCAGCGAGCGGTACTCCGTTGCGGTCAAATATAATTCCACGTGGTGCAGGTATCTGCCATTGACGCAGGAAATTCTGTTTGCTTCTCCTGAGAAGTTCATCACCTCGAATTACAGTCAGTTGAAACACCCGCATAATGAACACCACAACGATGAGCATAAATAGTAAGAAGACTACATTGAGCCGTCTTATAAGGAAGTTTCGTAGTGGGCGGTTGGTGATTGCCATTTATATTTTTGAAAGAATTCTTTTTCTCGCAGAGGAATAAAATCTAACAAGATAAAAAAACTATATGGTATGCCGCTTATTC
>JAGHBZ010000400.1 GCA_021160705.1 Candidatus Sumerlaeota bacterium | reverse complement strand
GGGTTCACGTTCATAAGAAAGTAGTCCTCAGCCCGTATAAGGGTAACAAAATCAATAATACCACCCTGTTTATTACATATCAGTGTCTCCTGCAACTGTCCGACTGATAATCCTTCCACGTCGTTAGTAGTCACGTATTGCAGAAACGCTACACACTCTCTCCCAGTGATTCGCAATCTGCCGGTATGGCACAGGTCTATTAATCCCGCAAAGTTCCGTACCCCCGCATATTCCTGCTCCACTGTGCTGTAAGTCAATGGCATTTCCCACCCGCTATATTCCTTCATAAAGGCATGATGCTCAACGTGCCAATCGTAGAGTATGGTTCGTCTCAGCGCCATATTGAGTAACCTTTTTCTTATTTATGCTTTTTGCTCAGACCTTTTTCAGAAAAACTGCGCCTTTATCCGCAGAACTAACCATTGATGCATACCGTGCAAGGTATCCTGATTGGATTTTAGGCTCCGGGGGACGCCATTTTTTGCGTCGTCTGTTCAGTTCTTCACGGCTAACCTTCAGCTCAAGACGCCGTTTCTCAATATCAAACTCAATAATATCGCCGTTCCTGACAAGAGCAATGTTACCGCCAGCCATTGCCTCTGGTGAAATGTGCCCTATTGCAGCACCTCGCGTACCACCAGAAAATCTACCATCGGTCACCAGTGCTACTTCTCTGTCAATCCCCATCCCTGCCACTGCACTGGTCGGCGTGAGCATCTCCTGCATTCCGGGTCCGCCTCGGGGTCCCTCATACCGAATTACTATCACATCGCCTTTTCGGATTTTGCCGTCATAGATTGCCCGTGCTGCTTCTGGTTCGCTGTCAAAGACACGTGCGGGACCACTGTGTTGCATCATCTCTGGTGCAACCGCAGACGCCTTCACCACTGCACCATCCGGCGCCAATGAACCCCAGAGCACTGCTATACCACCACTCGGATAATATGGGTTATCAACCGTCCGAATTATTTCTGGATTCTTTATCCGTGCACCTGAAATTATGGACTTTACTGGTTTGCCGGTGGCAGTTATAAGCTCTGTATTTATTAGACCGATTTTTGTCAGTTCTTTCATCACTGCAGGCACTCCACCTGCCTCGTGGAAATCTTCCATAAATGTTTTACTGGCTGGGCTGATTCTGCATAAATTTACTGCTTTCTTGCTCACTGAATCTATGTCTTTAAGCGTAAGTTTAATCCCCGCTTCGTACGCCAGCGCAAGTAAATGCAGAATAGTATTAGTAGAGCAACCCAGTGCCATATCTACTGCAAAGGCATTAAGGAGGGAGTCACGGGTTATAATATCTCGTGGTCGGATATTGCGACGCCAGAGCTCCATTACCCGCATACCAGCCTGCTTAGCCAGTCGGAATCGCCCAGCAAGCGGAGCGGGTATTGTGCCGTTATAAGGCAATGCTATTCCCATTGCTTCTAACAGACAATTCATTGAGTTTGCGGTAAATAGCCCTGCACAACTCCCGCACCCTGCACACGCTACGTCCTCTATCTCCTCAAGCTCGCGGCGGCTGAGTTTGCCGACCTTGAATTCGCCCACCCCCTCAAATACATCAATCAGGTCAATCTTGCCGCCCTGATAACGACCCGCAAGCATCGGGCCACCACTGATAAATATACTGGGGATGTTTATCCGAACCGCGGAAAGCAACATCCCCGGTATAATCTTATCGCAATTGGTTACGAACACCAGAGCATCAAATGGATGCGCCATCGCCATTACTTCCACTGAGTCCGCTATCAACTCACGACTCGCAAGAGAATACTTCATCCCGATATGATTCATAGCTATCCCGTCGCAAACGCCAATCGTGTTAAACTCAATTGGCGTGCCTCCTGCCATCCGAATACCCGCTTTCACTGCCTCCGCTATTTTATCTAAGTGGATATGACCTGGAATGACTTCATTGTAGGAGTTAACCACACCCACTATGGGGCGTTTGATTTCCTCATCGGTCAACCCGGTGGCTTTCATAAGGGAACGATGTGGTGCTCGCTCCAATCCTTTCTTCATTAAATCACTTCTATGTTCTCTCCGTTTCATTCAAGGTCTCCTTAAAATAAAATTTGTGCCTGAACTCTTCCGACAAAGAATTAATAAAAAAAATATAATTTACCTTACACTCCACTCTTTCAAGTAAAAACTCAGTCATCTCAACGTGTTTTCCTCTCGGTAAAACATCTGCTACCCGATGAGAGCGTATTTTTTGAGTTTTTCTTTTGGCAAAGGTTTAGAAAAAGTAGTCCAGTGGACAGGAGTATCTGATAAATCTTTTGCCGTGCCAATTCGCCTGTTTGCTGTTTCAAAGTAGAAAATCTCTTAATTACGAATGGGCAACAGAAAGAGGAGCGCATTGAAATATCATACAACGACTTAAGGTTCACAGGTATTTTCTTTTTCTTCAGCTCTGTAGAGTAGATAATATAAAAATAAAAGCAAAAAAACGATGAGTGATGAGCAGTTAGAGGGAGCTGGACGTGCGGCGTTCAGCGATACCTGGTAAGTATTTTGTTCACCTGAGAGCGACCTTTGGTAAAGTCCAATGCGTTATGAATTATAAATTTTCCGGGTGGATGATTTTACCAGCAATGGCGGAGGCGGCAGCCACTGCTGGATTGCTCAGGTAGACCTCACTCTCTTTATGACCCATTCTACCGACAAAGTTGCGATTAGTCGTAGAAATTGCTCGTTCTCCTTTTGCCAGCACACCAAGATGCCCACCCAGACAGGGTCCGCAACTCGGCGGACAAAGGACACACCCTGCGTCAAGCAAAGTTTTTATCACTCCTTCTTCAAGTGCCTGTCTTAAGATAGTAGGCGTACCCGGAAAGACAAGACAGCGAACCCGTTTGTTCACTTTTCTGCCCTCAAGCACTTCAGCTGCTTCTCGCAGGTCGCTCATTCTCCCGTTGGTGCAGGAGCCAATCACTGCCTGGTCAATTTCAATATCTTCCACCTCACGGACGCTAACTGCATTTTCTGGGAGATGTGGCAATGCTACCTGTGGCTCGAGCTCGCTGACGTCATACTCTTTTACCTCTGCATAGATTGCGTCCGGGTCGCTCTTAAAGAATTTATATGGGCGTGTTGCACGGCTCTGCACATACTCCTCGGTGATGTCATCTGGGGGTATAATTCCAGCTTTTGCACCTGCTTCGATTGCCATATTACTGATGGTCAAACGATGGTCCATATTAAGCGAACGGATGACTTCGCCAGTAAATTCCATCGCTTTATAAAGTGCACCGTCAACGCCAATCTGCCCGATAGTAAAGAGGATGATGTCTTTCCCGCCGACCCATTTTTGCAACGTGCCATTATAGACAAACTTGATGGTCTCCGGGACTTTAAACCAGGTCTCGCCAGTAATCATTGCGGCGGCAACATCCGAGGAGCCGACGCCAGTCGCAAACGCCCCAAGTGCACCGTACGTGCAGGTGTGAGAATCTGCACCAATGACCACATCGCCGGGCACAACCAGTCCCTGCTCAGGCAGGAGTGCATGTTCTATCCCAACGTTTCCCCCTTCATAAAAAAGCGAAATATTATGGGCAATCGCAAACCTGCGTACCATTGCACATTGTTCTGCAGATTTTATATCTTTATTGGGTGTAAAATGGTCGCAGACCAGAGCAATCCGCTCATTGTCAAATAATTCTTTCACCTCATATTTCTCCAGTTCTTTAATTGCCAGAGGCGCTGTGATGTCGTTCGCAAGAATCAGGTCAAGACGAACATAGACGAAATTTCCCGGCTTTACATCGCCTTCAATCAGGTGTTCCTCAAGAATCTTTTCTGCGATTGTTTTTCCCATACTCGCCTTCCTTTAATGGGATTATATTTTTATTTTCCCTGCTTACCGAAGATGTATATCCTGAGTGGTAATTTTGCCTTTCTTAATCTTAATTGATGTAGCAAGTTTACCATGCGACTCAGACATAAGAGTGTATTTTCCCGGGCTCACTTTGACAAAGGCATAATAGCCAGCTCCACTGGTCATAGTACTGAACCTCCTGTTAGTCTTACCAACGAGTGTCAGCTTAACACTGTCGGCTGGCTTATTGTTACGATAGATTTTCCCGCATAGGATACCATAAGGGCGTTTATTAAAGGGTATGATTTCAGGCACAGGTGCAGGTGTTGGAGTGACCTCCTTTTTCAACGCAGTAAGCAGATTTCTCCACTCTGCACGTTCTTTATTATTAACGACAAGACGAAAAATCGAAAACCCATCAGCACCTATTGTTCTGGCGTCTTTGATTTGCTGGATAGTATCTGGAATTGAATTAAGGTATGCACCAAGCCCAACGACTCCCCTGGTCTGGTATCGATTCTCTACCATCAGCTTTGTCCAATCACGATAAGCTTTCTTATGTGAGGGTATAGACTCGCGTCTATAAATCATAGGTATATTAATATCTATAATGCCCTCTTTAGCCCATCCAATCCAGTCCTGCGCAGTGTCATAATACGCCCTTGTTTTTTCAAACCCCTGTGCTGGCGAGCCCCAGGGTATAGCGCAGACCGATAATTTCAGAGCAGGGCGAATTTTCTTTGTCTCTACAAAGATTCGCCGTACAAGATTGGTCACCTGTTCTCTACGCCATTGATTCCACTGCTCGTCCTGTGGACTGGGTCGGTCGCTTCGCCCGAAACGTTCCTGAAACCTTTTAAGCGCACGGGGATTGTAGCCAAACCCTCCTTCACGGTATCGGATATAGTCCAGATTCAATCCATCAATCTCGTAGTTGCTCACCAGCTCCTTGCACAGCGATACAATGTAGTCCTCAACTTCCGGCACTCCGGGGTCAAGCCAGCTTTGTGGAATTTTCTCCTGCCAGTCATACTTAAAATTCAGGCTCATCCAGTTGGGATGTAGACCAAGAATATGACCCGGTGGCGGTGATTTTGCCTCCAGCCAGACCGGACTTACAATAAACCAACCGTGCACTTCAATACGTTGTTTTCCACCCTTTGTATCGTGAGCATTTTTTATAAACTCTGCGAGTGAGTCAAAGTTTATAGGTTTCTCCGGGTGAGGATTATAAAAAGGCTCAATTTTTGATTTGTAGTATGTTCTACCTCTTCGCCTGACCACAGGGATAATAGCGTTAAGATTTGCCTCACGACACGCATCAACAGCCTGTTTTATAGCCGCGGGTGAATTAATAACATCGCCTTCAAACGTTAGAATCCAGCACATACGATATTCCGGGACGGGTTTTTCTTTTGCCATTGTTTGGGCAACTGAAATACCGATGACAAACAATACAAAGCTTATGATTGCCTTACCTCTCATATTGTGCTCCTGAGTTTTGTGATGGTATTGTCAAATCTCTGACCTCATTAACTAAACCGATGATGCAATGGTCTTTATAGTCTTTTCAGATGTTTATGATTTTTATAAATCAGCAGACCAGTGCTTTTCCTAAACTTTACTTGCAAATTTGAAATCTTATTCTTATAAAGAATCCAATATACATAATTACTTATAAGTTCACGTAGAGCGCAAGCTTTTTGCGTTACCCGGGCAGGGTATTTAATTGGGTATTTAATGATGAAGAAAATAAATTTTTTAGGAATAGATGTGGTAAATCTCACCACGGCGGAGTTTGTTGATTGGGTCATTGAAAGAACAAAACAACGCCTTCAGACATTTATTACCTATATTAATGCGCATTGCGTCAACGTGGCGTTTCGTGATGCGGAGTATAAAAAAATTCTTCGCCGGGCGGATGCGGTCTACGCTGATGGACAGGCAATAGTACAGGCTTCTAAATTTCTTGGCTACCCGCTCCCTGAACGCATAAACGCAGGGGATTTTTTTCTGGAGTTCTGCCAGCGCTGTGCTGAGGAGAAATTAAAGATGTTTTTGTTAGGTTCAGATAAAAAAGTAGCAGAAACTATCGGCAAAAGACTCCAGAGCAAAGTCCCGGAGTTGTGCATTGCAGGTACTCACTCTGGATTTTTCACGCCAGCCCAAGAGCCGGAGCTTATTTCACGGATTAATTCAGCATCCCCGGATATACTGCTGGTAGGAATGGGTGTGCCACGTCAGGAGAAATGGGTCTATAAGAACCGTGCACAACTATCCGTGCCAGTTATCTGGTGTGTAGGAGCATTGTTTGAATATTATGCAGGGGTTCGTGCCCGAGCACCGCGCTGGATGCGACGATGTGGGCTTGAATGGGCATTTCGTCTGGTTCTGGAACCACGCCGACTCTGGCGACGGTATTTAATCGGTAACCCTGAGTTTATTGCGCGTCTGCTTCGCTACAAACTTCGCAAACATAGTCCACCAGATGACACCGAAAAGCACGACCAATAAAGAAGCAAAAACACTGATGAGCTAAATCAAAATCTCCGAGAAGTTATAGAAATGCTTCTTGAAGATGGCGAACCAAAGTTGGAAACAGAGTTTGTCGGCATCCAAAATGTAATGGTGAGTTAAATTATGAGGAAGACACCAGTTCTTAAACCCAGAGAAGTTATTGCGAAACTTAAAGCAGGGGATGCTATGTGTCCATTACCAAACAAAATGTCGCCTTTATGGCTTAATTGCTATCCCCATCATATTTTATTACTCAAACTCTGATATATACCTTCAAAAAGGCACACATTAATCTTTCCTTTCTATTAGCAATAGTGGTATCCTGAAGGAGTATTCTTCTTTAAATGAGGAAAGTTGTGGAATAAATACTACGGTCACCCATTGGGATAGAGTTGCCTATGAATAAACAGAGCTTAACGGTTCAGCCTATTACCAAGAGAAATATTCTTATCTTT
>JAGHBZ010000067.1 GCA_021160705.1 Candidatus Sumerlaeota bacterium | reverse complement strand
TCTTTCCATTGTTATGTATCTGGGTCTGGTATGTCTTGCGCTCAGAAAATATATGGCGACGGCGTGCTGTCATTAGTTTTATTATTGCAGGCATACTCATGGTTGGGGGCTGGACAACCCGAAACTTTTTAATATCAGGAGAATTTATTCCAGTCTCTACTAATTTCCCCATTACGTTTGCTCAGGGCGTGACCAGGTTTTCTTTTTACACCAACAAGTGGTTTGGCTCAGAACGATGTATGCCTGTGGGTGACGATTTCCTCAATCTTACACAGTTGCGTTACTACGATGGTGTAAATGAGGAACTTGCAGTCGGCAGAGTATATGCAAAACGCGCCATCGCTTTTATTACTGAACATCCCTGGTTCTATAGCTGGCTAACTATCAGAAAACTCCTGCATTTCTGGTCTCCTTTTATCAGAAATACTCTGACATATCAGCTCATTGCGTTCTTCTCAATGACACCTGTATTGGTATTCGGCTGGCTCGGGATTATCTACATTCTCATTGTACGTCCTTCTGAGAGACGATATGCGATTCTGGCATTGATTATAGCGATACCAACGAGCCTGGTCTATGCCATAAGCCAACCAGACATCAGGTATCGGCTATCAATCATTGAGCCACTCTGGATATTGTTTGCGTGCAATTTCATTTGTCACACTTTTGGGGTCAGAGAGGCTGTCCAATAATGTGAAAATTGGCAGAATTTAACCAGACAGTTACTTCTGTAACCATAGGGATTTTAAACATCTTTCGGTACACCAGACGGTTAATAATTTGCCAAAAATTGAATCATCGGACAGCCTCTCAGACCTCTAAAGTGAGTTTGGTGAGGTGAATGAGGAGAACAGAGATGTCTGCCGGGGTGACGCCTGAGATGCGAGAAGCCTGTCCAATAGAGATAGGCTTTATTTCGTTCAGTTTCAGTGCAGCTTCTTTTCGTAGACCAGTGAGCTGGAGATAGTCAATGTCAGCAGGCAATTTTTTTTCCTCCAGTTTTTTAAACTGAGCAACGGCATCTTCCTGTTTTTTGATGTAACCTTCATATTTGATTATGATAGAGACTTGCTCTTCGGCTCTTGGGTCGCCGAGTGGTTCAGCCAAACCGAGGGCAATCAAATCGTTGTATTTGACTCTGGGGCGAGCAAGAAACTTACTTAGAGTGATACTTTTGTCAATTGTTCCTAAGTTATGTTTTTTCAAATAATTTTGATTTACCTCAGTTGTCCTGAGGGGTGTATTTTTTAGCCGTTCGACCTCACGTTCAACCTTTTCTTTATAGCGAAGAAATGCGGAGTATCGTTCCCCGCTGATAAGTCCTAACTGATATGCATATTCCGTGAGTCGCAAATCCGCATTGTCCTGTCGCAATAGCAACCTATACTCTGCTCTTGAGGTGAACATCCGATAAGGTTCTCTGGTACCTTTAGTCACGAGGTCATCAATAAGGACTCCGGTATACGCCTCAGAACGTTTGAGGATAAATGGAGGGTTGCCGCGAAGTTTCTGAACGGCATTAATACCAGCAATAAGCCCCTGCGCTCCAGCTTCTTCATAGCCAGAAGTACCATTAATTTGTCCAGCCAGAAACAGACCGGGAATGGTCTTGGTCTCGAGCGAGAGGGTTAATTGCGTTGGAAAGACATAGGTATATTCAATGGCATAAGCAGGTCTTGTCATTCTGACATTCTCAAGCCCTTTAATGGTACGCATAAACGCAAGTTGAACCTCTTCGGGCAAAGAGGTAGAAATACCGTTGGCATAAATTTCGTTAGTCGCCAGTCCTTCAGGTTCGAGGAATACCTGGTGCTGGTCTTTGTCAGGGAATCGCATAATTTTATCCTCAATACTTGGGCAATAACGAGGACCAATCCCTGTGATGACTCCGCTATACAGTGGCGATTTGTCAAGATTATCAAGGATAATTTTGTGAGTCCGTGAATTAGTATACGTAATATGACAGGGTACTTGAGGCGGATTAAACCGTTCAGTGGTAAAGGAGAAAGGTTCGGGCAGTTCATCGCCATATTGAATATCAAGCCGAGAAAAATCAATACTGTTTCCGTCAAGTCGGGCTGGTGTCCCGGTTTTGAGTCTACCGAGTTCAAGCCCGAGTTCTTTAAGGCTCTTAGAGATGCCATAGGCGGCAAACTCCCCTGCCCTACCCGCAGGATATGAACGCAACCCAATATGAATTAATCCGTCCATAAACGTGCCCGGACAAAGAATAACTGTGGGTGCATAGAACCGGGTTTTGTCCTGAAGTTCAACGCCCACTACACCGTTATCATCGGTCAGGACGTTCTCCACAAGCCCTTGACGCAAATGAAGTCCCTCAACATTCTCCAGGAATTTTTTCATCCAGATGCGATAAGCATTTCTATCTACCTGAGCGCGAAGAGCGCGAACCGCCGGACCCTTGCCGGTATTCAACATTCTGAACTGGATACCTGTAGCATCAGTAGCAATCGCCATAATACCCCCAAGTGCATCAATCTCTTTGACCAGATGACTTTTAGCGAGTCCGCCAATTGCAGGGTTGCACGACATCATAGCAATAGTATCCAGATAAATGGTAATAAGGAGAGTGCGAGCACCCATTCTTGCGGCGGCAAAGGCTGCTTCGCACCCCGCATGACCACCACCGACAACAATAACGTCGTATGTGTAATCTTTTATCATATCAGCTCAATCTACTTATTATAGTCCAGATTTGCAGTTGAGGTAAAGATGAATCTATATTACAATGCCCAAGATTCAAAGTTCGATAACAATGAGAAAGAAAAAACAGAACCACAAAAACCAGCACAGGAATGGAGTCTCATTTTATTATTACATCGGATTAATATTTGCACTTTCTATTATTGTATACGCTAACTCACTAAAGAATGGATTTACTTTTGATGACCACGATATGGTGGAGAAGAATCAGCTGGTTCGCTCATTAAGTCTGCGAAACATTGGCGAGATATTCTCCACGAGCTGGTGGTGGGGAAGTACACGGCAACAGTCGCACGAGTATCGTCCCCTAACAGTTCTCTCATTTGCCATTTATTATCAGCTGGCGGGATTGCGAGCCTGGTTTTATCATCTGGTCAACATAATGCTCAATGCAGGTGTGGGAGTGTTAGTCTTTCTGGTGGTTCGTAAGTTCGCAAGCATCTCGGCTCTGGCGTTGGGGACCGGTCTGCTTTTTGCGGTACATCCGATTCACACTGAGGCAGTAAACAATATTGTAGGGGAAGCGGAATTGCTCTCAGCGTTATTTTTTATGTCGGGCTTGCTCTTATTTTTGCAAGGTTGCGTTAGAGCACACGATAAAAAAAGAATCGCAAAATCAAGGGCTAAGCCATTAAGCTCCGATAATAAACCCGCCTGGATTTTGCTAAGTCTGAGTTATGGCGCATATCTTCTGGCATTATTGGCAAAAGAAATAGCCATAACCCTGCCTGTTATAGCGGTTCTGATTCACTGGCTGATGTATAAAGAGCGGTGCGGAGAGAAGTCGGGAAAAGGAGATAAGAAAATCTTATCCAATTTTATCAGGGGATACTGGGTATATTACATTGGGTTTGTTGTGGTGGTTGTGGTTTACTTTGCGATGAGAATCAATGCACTTGGTGGAGTGGTGTCGCCTACAATGACAATAACCTACCTGGATAACGTGCTGGAGAAAGCCCGAATTGAAAAAGACTACCTCACATTATATTTAACGGCGTTCAAGATAATAGGGCAATATCTCTGGCTATTATTGTTTCCATTAAAGTTATCAGCAGACTATTCGTATGATGCGGTTCCCCTGATTAGTAGTCCTATATCTGCCGGCGTAATATTAACACTGCTGGGACTTGCTGGAGCGTTTCTATATGTATACTACCATTTCAGGCGTAAAGATTGGATACCGCTTTTTGCGGTGTTGTATTTCTTTATTGTTTTTCTGCCCGTATCCAATTTTGTGAAAATAATCGGCGTCACAATGGCAGAACGCCTGATGTATTTACCATCGGTGGGATTTTGCTTATTTGGTGCTCACGTGCTCTGGAAAGTTTCGGGTAAGAGGCGTCAAATATTCTTCCTTTTTATTGGTGGAGTTGTTCTTCTATACTCACTTCGGACATTTGCAAGAAACTACGATTGGCGTGATGATTTCACGTTATATAAGGCGACCGTGAAGACAACACCCCGTTGCTCACGAGCGCATTTCAATTTAGCCAATCACTATAAAGAACGAGGCGACGTGGAAAAGGCGCTGAAGCATTATCAGCGTGCGTGGCAAATTGCGCCGGGGTATGGAGCGCCTCTGTCAGGGATTGGCGAGATTCTCGCTGAGCAGGGAAAACTTGATGAGGCAGAGAAGGTGTTTCGTCAGGTCATCCAGATGGAGGACCGCTATTATCCAGCGCATTATGGTCTTGCAGAGGTGCTTGAGCGACTGGGACGTGAGCACGAAGCACTCAGGGAATATCAAAAGACCATCAAATTACGTCCAACAGAACCCGCTCCTTATCATAAGTCAGCGGAGATTCTGTTGAGACAGGGAAAATTAAAAGAAGCAGAAAAACTCCTGAGACAGGCACTGCAAATTGAACCGAGACTTTATATCAGTCGGATAAAGCTGGCAGAGGTACTTGGAAAACAAAAGAGATGGAAAGAGTCAATCAAGGAGCTTGAGATTGCGACTAAATATTTCCCCCAGGACCCGAGAGCATACTTCTTCTTAGGAAGATTGTATGCCAGACAGGGGAATAGAGAAAAGGCACTGGCGAACCTGAGCAGAGCGGAATTGCTGGCACCTGATAACGCTGATGTTCATTATGAGCTGGGGAAAGTCTATCTCTTACTTTATAAAGATAATAAAAGAGCGTTAACACATTTTCAGCGGGTGCTGGAGATAAATCCTGACTATCCACAAAAGGAGAAAATACAAGCACTCTTGAAAAAATTAACGCAGGTGAAATAGATACAATCCCACTAAACGTATGAAAGTGTAACTTAGTGATGGAATTTTAAGATAATTATTAGACGTGTTCTAACAGGACGAGGTAAATGTGCTTTACTGAAAAGGAGAAGTGCTGATAAGAAGCAACCCGCCATCCAGAAGAAAGGAACCTACGGGTTAAGAACTCAGTGAAGATAGGATATGTATCCCCTGCGTACCAGATATGGAACACAAGCCAGAGGTGATTTGACTTATTAATTGAAGTCCTACCAGGGGTCAACTCAATTATCTCATCAGGGGAGATAAGATTGAGTGCAAATATGTTCATTTCCTTAGAGTTGATAATTACCTGATGAAATTTTGTATCAATATCATAGCACTTAAAAGGGAGAAAGGATTTGGGAGAGAAATGAACGATAAGCTCGCCGGGTTGAGCATTAGTGGAGAGCCATTGAAATGCATCAAGAGTACGGTCGCGGACATCGGTGCGTAAATATGCAGTAGTGGAGCTAAGAAAAAATATACATAGGATAGCCAGCACGAGAGTAATTGCTGGACGATACCTGAGCGCGAGTAGTCCTTGAGCTACGGCGATAAAAACCAGAGCCAGGAGTGGCAAAAAATATCGTACATAAAATCTGCCTCTCAATGCAATATGGAGAAGAATTAATACAGCCGGGAGAGCAAAAAGAAAAAGGAATATAAGGTAGGATTGTTTTTGTTCTTTGCGGATTTTCAGAATACCGAGAGAAAAAAGTAGAAACATCAACAAAACCGTCAGTCCGAGTAGAACAATATTTAGAGTATGCCAGCGACTCAAAGGCGTAGAGGGCGTATAACCCAGAAGACCAATAACCAGGAGATTTAAAATTTTGTGCAGAGATGTGGATGCAGAAGCACGTGGAATAACAAATTGCATGACCAATAGGTGGTGCAGAAAAGGAGTTAACCAGGGTAAAAAAAGGAAGAACACACCAGCTCCATATAATGTCACCGATAGAAATGGCGATTTCAGGAAGATAGGTTTTGTGGATGAGAGTTCTTTAGTAGCGGTAGAGGTGGCACGCCAGAAAATAAGTCCCATTATTCCTAAAAGAAAAAAAATGGCAAAATAATGTACAAAAAGAAGCACAGCATTGAAAAAAATTAGCAAGAGATAATTTTTTATGCTTGGCTCACTGGCAAAATCAATGGCTTTGATATAGAGGAGTAAAGTCAGGAGGAAAAAAAGGCTATACATTCTTATCTCCTGAGAGTAGTAGATGTGAAACGGGGAAAAGGTGAGCAAAATAGCGCCAAGAATTCCAACGGGGGGACTGAAAAGCCTTTTGCCGAGTAAATACATCAAAGGAATGGCAGATATGCCTAAAATTGCCGATAACAGACGAGGGTAAAAGGCAACACTTAGAGTAGTGGTAGCGGGAAATATCTTCAGCCAGATATGCAAGAGTATGAAATACAGAGGAGGCAGGACATCGTTTTTGCATAACTGGATAATCTGCGGGAGCGACTTTTTTGCAAACAAGATACTGAATGCTTCATCATACCAGATACTTTTAGTGGCAAGTCCATATATCCGTAGCCTCAACCCCAGATATGCAGTTATCAGAAGAGAAAAAAGTATAGTAGTCTGTTGAATCCGCTCTTTTTTAGTGAAAGAATCAAGGAGTATTTTTTTGAGTTTCACGCTAATTTTCTCAATGTTTCTAAATTTTAGAGCATTAATTAGAAGAGGTTTTTTGTTTTTCAGCGAGGTCGAGTTCACGGAGTCTGGTTACTACAGCGTCCAGCAAAGGGGATAAACCGATTTTCAATTTTGCAGAAATTGCAAAGACGGTGTAACCCTGCTCAGCGAATTTTCGTTTTGCTGTCTGAATAGAAGCGTCATCCTTTGCGAGGTCAATCTTGTTAATAGCAATGAGAAAGGGTGTATGAATGAGCTCCTTACTATAAGCCTGAAGTTCATTCCGAAGAACGGAGAATTGATGCCATAAAGAATCCCATTCAAATTTCCCTTCGTCATCAAATAAGATAAAAATCAGGAGTCTGGTACGCTGGATGTGGCGCAGGAAACGGTCGCCCAGCCCGACACCTTTACTGGCGTCTTCAATAAGTCCGGGTATATCCGCAAAGACCACACGATACGATTCTTCAGCTACATAGACGCCCAGGTTTGGATGAAGGGTGGTAAAAGGATAAGGAGCAATTTTAGGTGTAGCAGGGGTGATAGCGGAGAGAAAGGTAGATTTACCTGCGTTAGGGAACCCTACAAGTCCGACATCGGCAATCAATTTCAGTTCAAGGAGTAACCATTTTTCTTCGCCTTTTTCTCCTGGTTCAGCGAAGCGAGGAGCCTGATTGGAAGAGGTAGCAAAGTGCTGATTACCTCTGCCGCCTTTACCGCCGCGAGCCACGCGTACACGTTGACCTGGTTGAGTGAGGTCAGCGATGACAGTACCATCAACGGATTTTACCACGGTACCACAGGGCACACGAATGACGACATCATTGCCTTTTTTCCCGCTCTGATTTTTGCCTTTGCCGTGTCCACCGCGCCCGGCTATAAAACGAGGTTTGTACTTAATATCAATAAGAGTCTGGAGACAAGGGTCAGCAATGATAAAGACATCGCCGCCATCGCCGCCGTCGCCGCCGTCAGGACCACCACGAGGAACGTATTTTTCGCGCCGAAAACTCACACAGCCGTTCCCCCCATCTCCGGACTTTACATATATTTTTGCAAAATCAACAAACATAACTCAGCCCACCAATTGGAGTTGTTTCCCCTCCAGTACAAATAAAGAGAACGCTGCAATCGGCGATGCATACATCTTGAGATTGCAGAGTTTCCCGTCCAGTACAAATAAAGAGAACACCGAGAGAGCGCTATTCACCATTTCTGCTCTCCACTCATTCATCGTAGTCTGTGTATTACTGATTCTGTCCGTCGTTGGTTATTGA
>JAGHBZ010000010.1 GCA_021160705.1 Candidatus Sumerlaeota bacterium | reverse complement strand
TCACATTTCAGAGGTTCAGGAGCAAGCGGTAGACGTTGAGGATGTATAATTCCTTGATAAACCGACTTAAACGGATTAAACCGACTAACCGACTAAACCGACTAAACGGACACAACTTTTTGTTTTTAGAATTCCTTAGCAGGGTACAGTAGCAGGGCTGGGAGCAATCAAGGCACACTACCTTAGATTGCTAAATAATTATTTTATACACAGATTCTATCTTTGCAACAGAGCAATTAAGACCGTTAAAACGGGTGGGTCTACTAAGTTTTTCACCCTGTTGGAACGTAGTGTTAATGAAAACCGAGAATACTATCGTGCTATCACCGACGTCCTTTCACCTTATGAAATTCACTTCTTGATGAGAGTTGAATTTAAAACGCGTGGCTTTTAAGGGAGGAAGCGAAGGCTTTCAATTATATCATCTCCTACTGACCTAATGATTGAGGTTATTTTTCTCTTGCCAGCTGCGTGTTTCTCAAGGATAACGTATCTTTGAAAATGTTTCGGCGACACGCAATAGGCTTACTTGTAGTTCTGGCATTAATTACCGGGATTATTCACATAATCCCTTACGGGATAGTGGCTCTCCTTGCATCTCCTTCGAAAGGAACCCCGCATCTCATTTTTCTATTAAGCGCAGACGAAGAACACTATCTTGTGCAGTTGAACACAGCCTATAATGGACGGTACCGACCGGGCAATCGTTATCTCTTGGAGCATGCACTACCTCCAGATGTCCAGAAAAAGTTTCTCTTCAATGGAATAAATCTTCTCGGGCTAATTGGCAGACTCTCCGGGCTCTCTTTTGGAACTTTTTTGCTTATCATTCGGTTTCTTTTCCCGATGATTGCATTCTTATTATTGTATCTAATTTTTCTTGCTCTTCTGAGCGGACAAAAAATCACCTCTGCCATTTTCGCATTGGTTGGAATGTGTATCCCTTATGCTGTTTATGGACATATCCATTTTATTGACCGCCTGGTGTTTGAATTTATTATCAAACCTGGAGTAGGCTGGAATAGATTGCTACTTAATTCTTATCTTCCCTGGGCACGACTGGTTAATCCACAATTCACTGGCTTGTTTTTCCTTGCTGGACTTCTTCTACTCATCCAATTTGTGCTCAAACCCAAAGGCTGGATATATCTATTAGCTTCCATACCCTTCTTTCTGCTAAGTTCTAAGTTTTATTTTTATCACTGGTCGTCGCTAATAGTTTTCATTGGTGTGATTTTTCTAAGTGCGCTCTGGCAGAGAAAACGTCGTATCTGGTTACCTTTACTTCTATTTATTTTAGTCGGATTGGTGGTAGTGATGATAGAGCTGCCTCAATTACTGCAATTAGCCAGCAACAAATATGGAGCGCTCTACACATATTCTCTTTTACGAAGTCCTGTGGTCAGTCCCGGGGTCATTGCCAGCCTGATTTTATTATTTGTATTTCTTGCGGTCCGCCAGCGCATAAACCCTGAGGAAAAAATCTTGCTGGTCGCCTGTATCCTGACCCCGGTAGTTTGTATTAATCAGCAGGTGCTGAGTGGACGAGCAGTGCAAGTCTGGCATTATGAGCTCTTTACCAGCCCCATCTATCTATGGTGTGCGGTTGCACTTCTCTGGAGACGCATAGAACCTCAATATTTAATAGAAACAAAGCTCGCTCCCATTCTCGCCCGTTCTGTATGGTTCAGACGAATTCTTGTATGGCTCATTATAATTGCAGGAGGGATGGGCACAGCACTTTATTTTCTTTTTCATCTTTCCTGGTCAGGGCATCTTACGCACGGTGCTTTGTTATCTTTTATGTTTTATGCATCACTCTGGCTGATTCCCACGGGAGGTGCACTTGGAGTTGTTATTCCTTTATCTAAAGGGAATCGCCAATGCTGGTTCATTGTAGCCTCGGCGGTTCTGCTCCTGCTGGCGATGGGCGATGGACTTGAACGACAAACTTACACGACACTTCGCCGAATACCTGAATTCAGACGCCAGCAGACCTATGCTTCAGCGCTCTACTGGCTCAAGAACAATACTCCTCTTCAAAGCGTGGTTCTTGCACCAATGGAAATTGCTGAATTCCTGCCTGCAGTCGCCCACACATACGTCTACATAGCAAAGAATGCAGTCCATTATCGGGTAGCACAACAAGAGCGCGAGGAACGACTGGCAAATTATTTTTATATTCTCGGGTTAACCTATGAGGAGGTAGACCGCCTCACCCATCAGTATCCCTATCGCTATATTCTGTGGGGGCTTCGGTACTTTTCGCCACGGAGCTACGACCTATATTCGTTTGGACATCATCAACTCATATCAAAGCAAGAAGTTGAAAGATTTCGTCGGCTTTTCAGCACTCGCTCTACAGTATCAGTGGAGGAGTTATTCAAATACCGTCTTGACTATGTGCTGTTGAGTCGGGACTGGCTGAACACTCATTCTCTTCCGCAACGCATAAAAGATAAATTTACCAGAGTCTACGAGGATGAGAATGCGGTTTTATTTTCCCACCCCGCCAACATAAAGACACGTCACCACAACGAAAACACAAAGATTACCAAGTTGAAATAATTATCTGTGCAGATATGCACACGGGTGTGAGATGTATACCGTTATGACCAGACGCCGGGGATGGGTTCGTTGCATTTAGGGCATCTGCCATTTTTCAGGCGTGGCGGTTCCACCATATAGCCGAGGCGATTTATCAGCAATGTCCCGCATCGTGGACAATACGTGTTCTCGTATTTATGTGCCCAGACATTGCCAAGATAAACGAATTTTATACCATTATCGCGCGCAATCTTATGACATCGCTCCAGGGTCTTGACCGGTGTCCTTGGTAGATTTTTGAGTTTATATTCAGGATGAAACCGGGAAAAATGCACCGGGACATCCGTTCCGAGATTTTTCACAATCCATTTACTCATCGCCTCAATCTCCGAGGGTGAATCATTTTGTGTAGGGATAATCAAGACCACCAACTCCAGCCAGACACCGGATTCTTTAATAATCTGGAGATTGCGTAACACAGGTTTTAACTCCCCATCGCAAATCTCACGATAAAATTTTTCCGAAAATCCTTTAAAATCCACTTTGATACCATCCACCACTTTACACAGGTCACGAAGCGGTTTCTCCTGATAGAAACCGTTGGTAATCACGATAGGGCGTAATCCAGCCTCACGTGCCTTCACCGCTGTATCGTACATTAATTCAAAAAACACCACTGGTTCACCGTAAGTAAACGCTACTGAGCGGGAACCGGTCGACTTCGCTGCTCGGACTATGTTATCAGGTGTCATATAGACTGCCTGTACCTGTTCAGGACGGAACTGAGATATTTGCCAGTTCTGGCAGTATTTGCACTCAAAGTTGCACCCCGCAGTGCTGAACGAAAAGGCAAGTGTGCCCGGCAAAAAATGAAAAAATGGTTTTTTCTCCACAGGGTCAGTATGTGCTGCACAGAGACGATTATAGACAAGGGTCTTGTATTCGCCATTGTGGTTTTCTCTGACGCCACAATATCCACGTTCACGATTTGCTACCACACACTCTTTCGGGCAGAGTTTGCAGAGAACCTTCTTTTCGGGTAGTTTTTCCCAGTAGCGCGCTGGTGCAATGAACCGCTTATCTTCTCCGAGTGTGCCTTCACGTACCAGTCCAGTCGCCTGGTCCTGGGCATCGGCGAGCTTTGGCATAAGCAACATACTACTCATTCCACCACCCAGTAACGATGCAACATACAACCCACCTGCACCCTGCACTATCTTCTTCAAAAACTCACGCCGACTTACGCCACTGCCAAATAAACTTTTCTCTTCCCTGTTCTCAATTCCACCTGTTATGTCTTCCGAGTCCATCTTTTCCCCGCCGTTGAGTTTTTCTGAACATAAGAGATACAAATAGGCTATCCATTCTTTTTTAATTAGACTATTATTTTACCAGAATTCAGGGAATTAGTTCAATTACAAAAACTCGTTTAGACTTTCTCTAATCATTATGGAATTCGTGATAAAGTAAGACATCACCTTCTCATTAATTCCTCGATTTATCGGGAGATATAAAGATGAGCAAGAAACCTGCTAACCATTTTTAGTGGTTTTAAAGAAAGGCTTTTAGAAATTGCTTCATAAGCAACGCTTCATACTCAACTCTTCCGGGGGTAACCCCCACACACTTGATAGAGAATAAATAAAAACCGTTAAAAACGCTTAGGTCTACTAATTTTCACGTCCGTTTTTCGCCCTGTTGAAACAGGCTGTTAATGAAAAGTGAGATACACTGTCACGGCATCACTGACATTCTTTCCACCCGATGGAATTCACGTCTTGATGAGAGTTAAATTTAAAACACGTGGATTTTAAATGGAAAGCGAAGAAATTCAATTATTATCTGCTCCTTACTTAATGATTTAAGGAGACCATAGTGTAATCTAAGGATTTTAGTTTACCGCAATGAGAGTATTTCTGAGAATAACTTTGCCCGAGCAGAGTGAGAAAGCAACCCCCGATGAGTACTCAACTTTTTATTGTGATGTCAGCAAAAAACCTCTAACCTTTATTGCCATAAGCACTTTTAAAAATATTTATGATGTTTCTTATTTCCAGGAAGTCTAAGTTTCTTCGCGATTATACATTGAAAAGTGTATAGATTTTAGGTTCATTGAATTTCTTTATTGCGAGAGAGTGAATACCTTATTTCATCTCCGGATACGAGAATTGAGATTTGGACAAAGAACTTATCCCGACTAATGTACTCTGATGAAAAAGGTCCTGAATAACATCTATTTCCAATTATCGCTTATTACCATTTGCAGTCGCCTGCTCTTAATCGGTGCCCATATTATCTACAATAGCATACCCCTGCAGTGGTATGTGCAGCTTCATGATGGACAGGAATATCTGATTTATGCACGTTATTTGTCTACAATGCAAATAGCGAACCTGCCAGAGGCAATAACTCGTTTAGGCGTTGGCTACCCATTGCTCATTGTGGTATTTAAAACCCTGCTTGGGATGAATATAGCTTCTCTATTCGTAAATGTGCT
Organism: Candidatus Sumerlaeota bacterium; assembly: GCA_021160705.1. Classification (GTDB taxonomy): domain Bacteria; phylum Sumerlaeota; class Sumerlaeia; order MWCT01; family JAGHBZ01; genus JAGHBZ01. The sequence goes on along the minus strand of JAGHBZ010000010.1, from coordinate 1,293 downwards.
GGGGACTGTGATAACTGTACTGCTTTTTTACCGCATATTTCAGGAGAGAACTCTGGCTTTTTATTTCATATTTTTTACTCCGTCTTGGTTTCATTATTCCACTCACGCAATGAGCGAAGGAATTTTTGTGGGTGTTTCAATGCTGGCATTGTATTTTTGGATTAAGCAAAAATCTCTTCCTGCTGGATTAGTGCTCGGGTTTGCTTTTCTCATCCGACCAGTTGCTTTATGGCTAATCCTCCCCATACTCATAATAAACCTGATTCAGAGAAAATGGCAATCAGCTTTACTGTTCGCACTCGGTACACTACTCATACCCGGGTGCTGGATTTTTGTCAGTCTTTCTGTATGGCACTCTCTCATCAAAAATATTGCGACTCACTTTCACCGTGTGCAGAATTATTATTCTCCCCCATTCTGGGTCTTTCTTACTTCTACCTTTTCTCCACATTATTCTTTCTTTAAAAAACTATATTTCTGGCTTAACTACTTTATCTCAATTTATGCTCTTATAGCCTTATACCGGGGGCGAGCCTCGCTGATAAATCTTTTGTTTTTCTGGTGGCTTATACTGAGTCTTGTGTTTTATACCGGGGTAAGTAGTCCCTGGGCATTTGAGTGTTTTGACCGCTATATACTAAGTTGTTTACCCGCTCTTATAGTCGGGCTTAAGCGTCTTTTCCCCCGTAACCGATGGGGAGTCCTTATGATTGCGTTTTTGAGTTTTGCAATTTCTCTGTATTGGGACCACAATTTAATAGCCATCTGGACTCGCCAGAATCATTTTATAAATCTTGCGGACTTTAATTAATGAGATGACGCTACTTTCAGAAGTCTATCTGCTCATACGCTACCATAAGGTTAATTTTACATAATAAGTGGCATAAATTTCCCTGACTGATATACAGCAAACAAGGATTACTCTGCATATTTAGTCTCGCTATCATACTGCTCAGGTTCATTGACCGCAACGTTGGGGTATCTGAACTTTGAGTCTTGCAAAGCAGGTGTCTTATGGCTTCATCTTGAAGGAATTTATTGTTCGGAAAGATTAGCTAAACAAAAAACATTCCTCAGAGAGCCGCAAGCATATATCCTTCTCTTGATTCTGATGATTTTTTATATAACAAGGTTGACATTACAAAATTCCTTGAAAATCTTGTGAAGCCTGTCAAAAAAGATAATATTATTCGGTACTTTGAAAAAGTTCAATTGATACGAAAAATTGAGGATGAACAATCTAAAAAAGACAAAACAATTATTTTTAATTCTCGGTCCCGTATTAAGTATATG
>JAGHBZ010000475.1 GCA_021160705.1 Candidatus Sumerlaeota bacterium | reverse complement strand
TCACATTTCAGAGGTTCAGGAGCAAGCGGTAGACGTTGAGGATGTATAATTCCTTGATAAACCGACTTAAACGGATTAAACCGACTAACCGACTAAACCGACTAAACGGACACAACTTTTTGTTTTTTAGAATTCCTTAGCAGGGGGTCTGAGGCAGAGCTGAGAGGTGTTTCCTCTCTTACGGCAAAGAAGACTCTACGGCATTTCTAAAAAATAATCGTTTCATTCCCTAATCCCATCTTTACAACAGAGGAATTATAATAAAGAGTTAAGAAGAAGTAAAAATGGGTGTAAGAGAGGGGAAGGCAGACACAGGCAAATTATATTTATGTCTCAGCTCCATTAATGAGGCACTTATGAGAAACCGGGCACATTCACGCAACCCCTCATTTCGGGTTATAACTTTTAGTTTGTTTGACACAAGTATCTTAAGAATATCTTCATAATCAAAAATAGGTGTGCGTTCCTGAATAAACAGGTCTTCCTGAATATAAACTCTATCTCCGGGGTATTTGGTTTCGCTAACGACTTCCGTGCGAAAGGCAAGAATATCCTTGAATGCTCCACGAATCTCTTTAACTAATGTGACATAGTTCGCTCTGTCCATTTCTATGTAGCGTGGTAATGGCATCTGGATAACATAGTTGCGACTGCGAGTTTTTTTCTTTTTCGCCTTAGCAGAGTCCATTTCATCTGCCCTATATCTGGACGTTGTAGCCTGGGGACGTTTGTGTTCTCTGTCAGCGCAATTTGCCAGAACATAAGAAAAAAACTTCTGCGAACCAAGAAGGTTTAACTCCCATAGAAGGCGACACAATAATTTAACATTTTCAGTACGACGAATCAGCAAGATATCCTCAGGCGCAAGCCGACAGAATTCAATATGGCACTCATTAGCAAGCGACTCAAGCACCTGAAGGATGTCCTTTCCTGCGTCAGGCATCCTGTTTTTTTTCTTGCTAAAATTCTCCTCCGGGAAGATATAGCGTTGCATTTTTTGTTTTGCGGATTTACTCATTTGTGTTATAACAGCCACTCGCCACAGGAGGATTTTATATAGAAAATTTAAAATTGATTGTTTGTTCAAATTAGCCACACTACCCAGTTTTATCATCCACATTCGTAGCCACTGGTGGAGTTCTTTACCCAGTCTTGGATAAAATTGTTGATTAATCTCAGAAAAAATCTCAGGGTTAAAAGCCAGCTCGGGTCGTAAAAGACCGAGAATCTTCTCATTAAACGAACGAGGATTGTCGCAGTGTGATAATAACAGTTCTTCGGGTTGTTTATAAAGAAACCCTGTCTGACCGTCAAATAAGAGAAGCAGTGTGTAGGGTGGATATAGGTCTTGAAAAAAATTAATGACGAGACGGATTATCTCATCCATATCCAGATAGCGCTGGTAAATGCGAGAGAAAGGGGTCAGTCGGAAATGTTGTGGAATGGCGATGATTAAATGTGGTGAGTTCTTATAAAAGATGGTTATGAAACGCACTTTTGCCAATAGACCACGCCGACGAATCGTTCTGCTCTTCCAGGAGCTAATTGCCGTTGGTTCCCAGCCAAGACGGGGAAGAAAATTCAAGATTTGTGTTTCCAGCACCTGTTCTTTCACTGTACTTTCTTTCCCGGAAAATGATACAATTTTTTTTATCTAATATGCAAAACTCTTAAGTTTATCAAATAGATTACAGAGCACAAAAATTTATGTCAAAGTGCCGAGTCAATAAAATGATAAATCGCATCATTAAATTTATTGTGTTTTCTCAAAGGATTGCGAACAAGTCAAATTCAACATAAAAACGAATATGCCAAGAATAAGAGAAGAAAGGTAAGTTATCAAGATTTTTAGTGCAAAAGTAAGGAAAAATGCCCAAGATTACACTCACTTATTTCAGCATAATAATATGCCTAATTCATCTTGCGAGTGTCGGTAAAGGAGAAAAGACCGAGATGCAAAAAAGAGAGACAAAGGAATACTTATATCTTGTGCCGTTTGATGAAGTGAGCACAGAGGTGCTTCATCGGATTGGTGAAGCGTTAAAGGAACAACTTCCGCTTGAGTATAAAATTATGCCATCAGAACCAATTCCCAGGTCAGCGTTCAATCCTGAACGTGGACAATATTATTCTTCACTCCTGTTGCATCTGTTGGCGGAAAAATATGCGAACCCGGGCAGACGTGTACTCGGTGTGGTGGATTACGACCTGTATGTACCCCGATTGAATTTTGTGTTTGGTGAAGCCGATATGATTAACAAGGTCGCCATTATCTCGCTGGTAAGATTGCGTCAGGAGCGGTATGGACTCCCCCCTGATGATAAATTGTTTATGCGTCGTGTACTTACTGAGGCAGTTCATGAATTGGGGCATACGTACGGGCTAAAGCATTGTTCAGACCCGCATTGTGTGATGTTCTTCTCCAATTCTCTTGCAGATACAGACCGTAAAGGGTATCACTTTTGTAAGCACTGCCTGAAACTCCTACAGGCACAAATAAACAAGGAAAAATAAATACATAATGCGAAAAGAAGTTTTTATAGAGTTTATAATAGTAATTTTGTTCAACATTACTTTCATCGGGCTCTGGAATACCTCTTCAGGAATAGAGCTCTCCACACACGAAGGGTTAACTCTAACACTTGATAACACAACAGGTCACATTACTGCTCTCAGAATCAAAGGAAAGAACCTGCCACTCTTTGCCGGCGTTGATGGTGGATTATGCTATATTGAACCTAAGCCTATTACAGAGTCATCTACACTGTTCTATGAAGATTTTAACACCACAGAGGTGAGCTGGAATTCAGCTATTATGGCAAACTGGGACTCTACTGACATCTATTATACCCGATTTGAAACTGGTGGGATTGACAATTCTGCTTACTTGCGGCTTGGTGACGGGGTGCATACAGGATGTGGTATTGCCTTCCCTGAACCTGTGCCTGTAGTGCCGATGAATAAGCTTAGAATCTCCTGGTTCGGCAGAAGCAGTAATACTGAAAGTAAATACATTTTCTGTATCCGCCTGTTTAATAAAGCTGGCGAAGACATTACAGCACAATCACCCCGTCCTCCGGGCTGGATATATTCAGCGGCATCTCAGGCACATTGTGTCTATGGAATGACCAATCAGAAGTTTGATGAATGGGAACAATTTAGCTACGAGTATTTGGTTCCTGAAGATGCGAGCTCAATGACTCTTTCTTTACGATACTGGCGAGATGGGGATTTTTTTGTAGACATTGATGACCTGCGAATTGATGTCATTGGTGGCATAAATTTGTCCGAGCCAACTACTATTTCCGCTCCAGTGAGCGCATTGGGAAATGAAACGTATCAGCAAACTGCTACACTGCCTTCAGAGCATCTCAAATTCACTACCACTTATCGTTGTTTTCCCACGCACATCAGAACAGATGTTTTGATTGAAGATACCTCGTTGCCGTTACAGAACAGACCCCTGAGGGTCTTGTATACAATTCCTATTAATGCAACTGGCTGGGAATGGGGAGATGATATTAATCAACATCGTCAGATTGAGGATGGCGAAAATTATGAGTATACGTTCAGTATGTTATTGCGAAAGGTCTCCTTATATCCGTGGTCAGCACTCTACAATAACGAATGCGGAGTTTCATTAGCAGTGCCGATGGATGTCCCGCGCATTCAGTGTTTCCGCTACAGGGATAACGAAGGACTGCAGACTATCTTTGATGTTTGTCTATCCTCGGAGACGGTTCATATAGAAGCAGGCAAAGCCAGTTTATCGTTCGTAGTATACCAGTTTTCACCAGAATGGGGATTTCGTTCAGCGACAAAAAAATATTACACCATATTCCCGGACTTTTTTGTAAAAAGGACTGAGCGTGATGGATGCTGGGAATATCCAGTATCTCCAGACCAGATTCCTGACCCTGAGGATTTTGGGTTTGCTTTTTTTGAATGTTCGCCAAAACCCGAGAATGTCCGAAATTATTGCCATCAACTTGGCATTGAACTCTATTACTATATGGAACCCTGGGGTGCGTGGCAATCCTATGGTAGTGGTATCATTGAAAAGCCGTCCTATGAGGAACGAGTGGCAACCCTTGAGGAGTGGGCAGAGGATACATCCTCCTCAGTCAAGTGGCTCAGAGCACCGAGGTATTATAC
>JAGHBZ010000434.1 GCA_021160705.1 Candidatus Sumerlaeota bacterium | reverse complement strand
TAAACTTTATTAGTTGCCAAAAATACATAACTCAGGAGGTAGAGAAAAATGTTTGGGAAAAAGCGGTCCTTAATTTTAGTCGGATTAATCTTATTAGCGGTTTTTTCAGCCAGTCTGTCTACAAATGCCGAGACAGAAAAAATCGGTGTGCTCATAATAACACATGGCTCATTTGACCCTGAGTGGAACAAAAGAATTAGTGCAAATCTGGAGAACATTGTTACAAGTGTTCAGAAACAACTCAGCACAGGTGTGGAAATTAGAGCTGTCTCTATGGAGTGTATAAAGCCAGATATTGCTGATGGGGTAAACGAATTGATGCAGAAAGGAGTTAGTCGGATTCTGGCTATCCCTTTATTTATTGCGCCAAGTTCCCATACGGAAAGAGACATCCCACAAATTCTTGGTCTCATCCATTCTCCAGAAACCATTAAGTCGCTGAATGAAGAAGAAATAAGTTTATGTTCCCCATCCGTTCCTATCACTGTTGCTACTTCTCTCTACGAAAGTGAGATAATCCCTGAGATTATGGCTAAAAGAGTAAAAGCATTGAGTAGTAATCCAGAAAAAGAAGGTGTCGTCATACTGGCACACGGTAGTAATTTATATAAGCCCTTCTGGGATAAGCTGATGAAAAGAATTGAAGAGAAGATAAAAGATGATTGCCGGATAGATTATTTTGACTATATTTATGTTGGCATTGGACAGGGGCTATTTACCAAAAAAGGCATTAAGGTAATTCGTCGTGCTGTACGCAAAAAGAAAAGAGTTATTATAGTTGGCGCTTTTCTGGGAATGGGTGCTGAAAAAGTATTCAACCGATGGTGGGAAAAAATTCATATACCTGATAAACTTAAACACATCCATCAGCGGCAAATCTCAGAAAAAGAAAAAAAGAAGTTAATGAAACAAAAGGAATCTGCTAATAAATACTTCCAGAAGTTAATCAAAAAGAGGAGAATTCTTCTCTCCAGAGATGGCATTTTTCCGGATGATTCCATCACTCAATGGATAATAACGTGTATTAATGATTACAAAAAATCTCACTGAATGGTGTAGAGTTGCCAGAATGTGTTTTGTCGTTCCAGTTTTAGTGAGAGCGCTACCAGATGCCATTGCTGGATAAAAGGAAATAATTCCCGACGAACAATGAGAGTATCAATATGATATTTATTGAGCAATGGTTGTACGTCACCTGACATCAGAAATTGTTGCAGGTCATTAAATTTTTCATCCCAGAAAGGCGTTGCCATTACATCAGCCAGATAAGAGCGGTGAGGTGTCTGCGCAGGAATAATAACGTCCAGATGTCTATTTGGCGACAATACGAGAATGTGACGAGTGGTCTTTAAAGTATTCAGGTAATCAAGGATTTCTCTGGTCTGCAGTCGTATGGTTGAAACTTCAGGATGTGGAATACGGTTATACATACATAGCGTAAATACAAAACTGTCTACCATTGCAATCACCAGAAATATCCCGACAATGAGTCTAAAAATTTTGTGGTTTTTCGGAAGATTCTCTGCGAAATACGAAAACCATAATACAACCAAAATAGACAATCCAAGAAACAGATAACCACGCAGGAAATGTGGGGGTTGGATTCCGTGACCGGGCAGGAACTTGTCGTTTTGAGTCAGAAGAAACACAACACCAATCCAGATAAGGAGCAAACGTCCTGTAGGGCTGTGTATTAGAGTATGCCAGAATCTACCTTTAAAGAAGGAAGGCAGGAGAAATAGCAGTAGCCAGGCGTAATGAGTGATGTAATCATAAAAGGTTAACGGCGGAAAGGGAAATTGCCTGTGCTGAATATCCAGAGATTTGCCAACGGGATATGCTGGAATAAAGAGTTTGTAGTATGACAAAAACACCAGAATAATAAGACTGGATGTTAAGAGGAACGAGGTAGATTTTTTGTCTTTTAGAAGAAGGAGTTCTACTAATAAAAAAACGACAAGAATTGCCGAGAGCTCAATTGCGGTGAAAACCCCAGTGAACCAGGTCAGAAAAAAGAATAGAGTAAAAAGCGATAGCCGACGTCTGAGGAGAAAATAGAGCGTTAAAAAAAAGAACGAATGAGTCATTATTTCAACGGGATAGTATAGTGTGCGAAATAGATGGAGTCCCCACCAATGTGTGGCTTGTTCAGAATAATAATATTGAGCAAGAAAGGACGTCAGCCCATCAGGAGTAGGCGGAACATTACCGCCTTTGAGGAGTGCAATAAGAAAGACCAAACTTCCGCTACCAAAAACGCTCATCACAAAGGCAACGAGAAACCAGAGTCTCTGCTTGATAAAAACCCGAAGCAACAAAGCCAGAGATATGCAAAACAAAAAAGTAAAGCCAATGCGAAAGAGCTCCCAGACCGCTGGAATAGAAAACCCACTCAGATGCCATAGCCAGCCGAGTATAATGAATGGCAGTTGGATAAAGATTGGTGGCGCAATGAACTCACGAATTTCATTTGGTGAGCCATAGAAAAAGCCGTTCCCGTTTTCAAACAGTTCACGGAAAATCGCTGTATAGGTCTGCACATCAGTCTGTAGTGTGCCAAGATATACCCAGCCCTCTGGCACTCGTGAGAACCAGGAGTAGTTTATGAAACCC
>JAGHBZ010000470.1 GCA_021160705.1 Candidatus Sumerlaeota bacterium | reverse complement strand
TTATAATTTTTATCAATTAACTTAGCTTTCGGGTCAAGGTTTATTTCAGCTGAAGGATAGAATTTTTTTAACGACCTTTAAACGGCGAAAATTCGTATATTTCTTCAGACAGAATGGGTGAAAAAAAACCACCCCGGAGATTTTAGCCATTTCCGGGTAGCCACTCTCCCTCAGGACTGAGTCCGCAAATGAGCGTATTATTTCTCAAAGAGATAAGGGTAGAAATAATTTTGTAACCTTCTTGCATAACAGGTTGAATGGGGAATGGTGTTCTTCTAATAATACTGCTTAAATAATTTCAGGGCGCATTACGAAATCCGGGATTATCACTAATTAAAGCCGATGGTTATGCAGAGGTGAGAAGCCGAAGTGATGAGCAATCCAGAGCTTAATATAGTGACAGGTGCGTTTGGCTTTACAGGACGATATATCACCCGTCGCCTTCTCAAAATGGGGAAAAGAGTAGTGACGCTTACCCGTCATCCTGAGGTTTTGAATCCTTTCGGCAACAGGGTGGTCAGTGTACCGTTCAATTTTGACAACCCGGATAAACTTGTGAAGAGCTTAGAGGGAGCAACCACACTTTACAATACGTATTGGATTCGCTTTGAGTATCGAGAAAGTACCTTTGAAAAGGCGGTGAGGAATTCAAGAATTCTTATTAGGGCGGCATTGGAGGCTGGAGTGCGCAGATTTGTGCATTTTAGTGTTACGAACGCATCTGAAGACTCTTCACTTCCTTATTTCAGAGGAAAGGCACTCGTGGAGAAAGCGATTATGGATTCACGTCTCTCCTATGCGATTATTCGCCCTGCTTTAATCTTTGGTCAGGGGGACATACTCATTAACAATATTGCCTGGTTACTCAGGCGATTTCCAGTATTTGCAATTCCGGGAAACGGCGAGTACCAGCTGGAGCCAATCTTTGTGGAAGATGTTGCTGAACTTGCAGTCAATGTTGCTCAAAGTGAGGGGAATTTAGTGGTAGATGCCGTTGGTCCTGAGAGGTATACATTCGAAGAGTTGATACGGCTGCTTGCTGAGAAAATCGGAAGCAAAGCGAGGATAATCCATTTGAGTCCACCTCTCGCACTTATGCTTTCAAAGCTGATAGGTATTATTGTCAATGACGTTATACTAACCCGGGACGAGCTCAATGGGTTAATGTGGAACCTGCTGACTTCAGATAAGCCACCTAAGGGACATACTCGTCTAAGTAAATGGCTTACTCAGAATGCTGGGCGTCTGGGAAGAAGTTACACCTCAGAGCTGAACCGGCATTTTCTTTGATATGTTTTGTTGACTGGTGCAACGTTAGAAAGGCTCATCGTTTAAATATTCGCTGATGGGATACGAGTTTTTATTAACCTGCTTGGGAGAAATAAATCTTTGACGGACCTTATTTATTTTTTTATGGTTTTTCAATTTTTGAGAGACTTAGAGTCGGAGTGGAAATACCCGGGTCGGGTGTGTGTGAGTTAATATTCAACTATAAGGATGGTGGAGTTCATTACTCTATCATCTATCATTGGGGCATATACTTGAGCGGATAAATGAGTGTATTATCTGGATATAGTAAGATAGCGTTCAGGAATAACTTCTTCAATACGTCCGGGACGTGTCCAGAAGAGTTTCATTGTGCCTTTACTTCTTAGATTAAAGTATTTAATCAAGATTCTGTGAGAACCTTTTTTGAGTTCTATTGAGTTTCGTTTGATGCGAGGAGGATGGAATCCCCCATTATCAATTACAAGTTTATTGTCAATATAAAGCCAGGAGCCATCTTCGGAGTGAATACCGAATAGGTAGCGTCCGGATTCAGGTATAATAATCTTTCCCGTCCATCTGACGCTAAAGGGTGAAGGTAGTGGGAAACGGTAATACTTTAAAGGGAAATAGATAATCCTATCCCGGTGAGTAAGAACGGGTTTTCCTCTCCAGTTTATCCCTTTATAATAAAATCCCTTCAAGCCACATTTGTTCTTTGGGGCGTGCAATTCATTTGTAAACTTTTGGTAAACAAGGGGAATGTAGAGGAGTAATAATAAGACGAAACAGATACTCAGTGCTGTCTCAAAGGCTATTGTTAATCTTATCCACTTATGAGCCACGAGTTCATATAGGATGAGGGAGCTGATTCCTATCCACACTAAAAATAAGGGTAGAAGACTGAGTGTACCTTTGAGTCCGGCTAAAATGCCAAGATTAAAGGCGACCGAGTTATTGGTTATCAAGGCGTTATTAAACACACCATAGGGGTGAACACCCAGGTCGCCTCTTGCGAAGTAGGGTATCAAGAACTGGAATATAGGATTGAAAAATTTGTATTGTAAAATAGGGTCAACAGATGTGGCTAACAGCATATTAATAAATGAAGGCACGAAAAGAACAAAGAAGATTATCCTGTGTTTGTTGATTAGGATTCCGATGGGAATCATAGCAAAAGCAATCATAGGGATGAGATGTCGTGGTCCGGTGGAGGCTGCACCGCCTACAGAGAAAATGTTATCGCTATATGAGCTATTGAAATAGAAATATCCAATAATCACCGCAATGATAAACCAAAATTCTTTGCGGTATTCTCTTTTTTTCCATAAAAGATATAGACCTGGGAACATAAGCAATAACACAGGGTTATAAAAGAACAGTCCCCGGAAAGAGCTAAAAGTTATTATCCAAAGGAACTTAAGTTTGGGGTAGCTAACTCCTAAAAAGCCTTTGTTATGAGCAGTGAAGGGGCTTTTTTTAACGAGAAGATATGCTTTATAGGAGATGAAAAAGGGGTCTTTAAAGGCGAGATAGTTATACGTCATAAGAATGCCTGCGGCAAGGAGTCCACCTATGATAAACCAGATGATATGAAGTTTACGATTTAATTTCCAGAAAAGATAAATAGTAATCAGGACAGCAATGATAAATGTGGGATATTCTGTAGCGACGGCATAACCGGCAAGGAAACCGCTTAGAAAAAGCAGAGGGATTTTTGGCCATAAAAGCGATTTCTCGGCTACCATAAAAGCGATAAAAAATGCGGAGAAGCAGAAGAAAGAAGAGCTCTGGTGGGTAAAAAACATTGTAGCGAAGGGGAAAGCGATGGTGGCAAGCCCATAAGCAAAAGCTGTAAGTAGAGCTGTTGGCGGGTGATTGGTCATTTTTAGCAGAACGCAATATAGTAGCACTCCTATTAGAGCCGAAAAGAGTGAGGTGGTAAAGACTGTGGTTAAATAGACTGATAGGTGTTCGAGCAACCATAGAGGAGTTTTGAGTAGTAGCAATAATTGCCAGAATAAATAAAAAGGCAGAACCCCCATCAAGGCATTACCGGGAGCCTTGTTAGAGTAGAGTTTGCCCCCATAAGCGATGATGTCAGCGCCGGTATTGTATCCATCAACGGTAAGGCTATGGCGATTGATGATGGAGTGGATTAGTGAAAATTGTGGGAGGTAACTACCCCTGCCGCCCTGAAAAAAATACCCATACGTGCATAGGAGAAAAAGAAATAATATAAGTGCACGTTTTGTGTGACCTTGAGATTTAAGAGCTTCTTCTACGGTGTCGTTCATTATTTATCCTGAGAGAAGAATATTTTATGCTGACTATTTGAAGCAATAATAGAGAATAAAAAAATTAAAGGGAATAATCAAGATTTAACCGTGCGAATTTAAAGGGGACTCTTCTGGAAAACGGATAGAGCCGATAGAGCAAAGTTAATGATATATAGTTCTTAATGATAAAGCGGCTGCTGGGAGTCGTGATGTTTTTTTGTTTCTGCTCTTGTGGGGAGTTAGAGACTGGAGGAGGGAGTATCTTATCCAGTGCAGAGCGGATGGTCAGGTAATAAAAGATGTGCCCTTCGTGATTTGGATGAATCCAGTCGTTCATATAAGAAGCAAAGGTTTCAGGTTTTTCTTTTTTAAGTTTTTGCCAACGGGAGAAATTATCAATGAAAGGAACGCCCAGCTGGTGAGCAACTTTACCAGCGGTGTTCTCATATTTTTCGTAGTCTTTGAACGTCACTTTGCCGTTATAAGGATTATCAAGGATTTCGTTTTGTGTCATAACGATAACTGCGGAGTTATTTTCCAGGAGCGTTGAGATAATTTTTTTCAATAGTGTCTGGTAATTCCTAAGGCTGACATTAAACCAGGAGCTGCAATCATTGATTCCGAACATAACAAAAGTAAGGTCGGGCTGTGCGTCCAGAACATCTGATTTCAGACGTTTAATAGCTTTAGGGGTTGTATCACCGGACTTACCAGCATTGATAATTTCGGCACGAGGGTTTCGCGCAACGAAATAACAGCGTAAGTAATCCAC
>JAGHBZ010000205.1 GCA_021160705.1 Candidatus Sumerlaeota bacterium | reverse complement strand
GTACGTAATCTCCGGGCTTGCAGATGCGGGATGTTGCGAGCGAGGTGCTGTGGATGACGTGCTCCGTGACGCTAAGATTAATGTTGACGCAAAAAAATTGGTAAAAATTGTGTTCGAGACCGACCCGATTCCCACTAATCCTGTTGTCATCAGAACACGTTATCACCCGCAACATTCCACTCTGGGAAGAGCCATAAAAAAAGCACTGCGTACTTTTTTTACGCGCCTGCCCCCTGATATGCCACGGCTTGAGAATAGCCAGGATGATTATTTTATCAACTTGCGGGAAGTTATTTCTTCTTTTGAAAAAATCAGTGAATAACACCATCAGGGGTAAGGTTAAAAAGGTGTCCTGATACTGTCAGCAATTAACAATTTTGAAGGCTCGTGCCAATGAGATACCGACGTCCTATTGATATTGTGGTTTTGTTCATTGCTTTTTGGATTCTTGTACTATGTCTTTATTCTCTTCGGAATTACAGGCTACCTGGTGGTGACACTGATTTAATGCTCACAAAGTGGCGAGGTTTCCTTTCCGACACACGACTTGCATTTCATCAGCGCGAACCCGGTGAGTTCCTTGCTCACCAGCTGATTTTCCATTTGCTGAAAAATACACGGTTAGAACTTCCTGATATATATAGCATCAGCGGCGCTTTGGCTGGGGCAGTCTACGTCCTGTTAATTATTCATTTCATCCCGCATCCATTGTTCTGGATAGTTAATCTCGTTACCGGGAGTATGTACCTGTTTATTGGTCATATTGAATGTTATGCCTGGGTAAATGTTATACTTGTATTCTATTATTTCCTTGTACACAGAAAACTAAGCAACCCTGAGAGCAAGATTAGGCTTTTTCACCTATGGACTGTCCTGTTGGTGGCAGGATTCTTTCATCGTTTAGCAGTCATATACTTTCCTACAATACTCTTTTTCCTTGTCAGGCGAACTAACGGTAAGATTGCACTGGCAAAACCGCCACGAAAGGAAATATCGGCGATGCTAATAGTACTGATTATATTTTGTATGGTTAATATTCTCCCGATGGTCTTATATCTATCAGGGGGAAAGGTCATAGTGTTTGAAATAGATAACAATCTTGCAGAGATGATAACACCATTCACCTGGTCGCAAGCTCAAGCAGTGGCAGAGCGAAGCCAGCTTGGGGCATTCTTTGAGTTCTTATTCGGGTCTCGAGAACACCTCAGACATCTTTTCCTGTTTCATACGTTTTGTGCGCCTATCGGGTTGTTGACGCTGATAGTGTTTGGCTGGCGAATTCGCACCCCTTTTCAGAGGTTTATGCTCGGCGCCTCTATCCTCGGTCTGTTATGGTCTGTGTTCTGGTATCCACACGGTGGATTTTTTGACTGGGACCTCTTTTCCAATTTTAGCTTTCCACTCAACATACTTGCCGGCTCACTCCTCGCAGACCTCACCCCCGGTCTTTATCTCCGACTTTAGGGGTCAGACAGAATCACTAAAGTTGCTTTTATCTATTCTATCTCTGGTGTATGGTGGCTTAGCATTGTAGAATCTGAACATAAAACGGAACTCGTGAAGCAGGTTCTAATTTCATTAAATGGATTTCTTACTCATTTTCATTCCCCTCACTAAGTGGAGTGGTTAATGAGAAGATGACGTTCTCTTTCATTTCAAATTCCCATAAAATTACCTATTGATTGAGGAATATACTTCTTAGTTTTAACTAATGGAATCTATAACGTATAATTTCTTTGATAGAGTTCGGAAGGAACGGGCTGAATGTAGCCCGGAGCGGACTCACCGAGATTAATGGTAACAAGAAACTCATAAGCTTCGTAAGAGAGACCTGTGAAGAGAAATTTCCGCATATTCAAATCGAAAATCTAAGATTGTGTTAATATAAGACGTCTGGTGGAATGTATTGGTGGAATGTACTTATTGGTAGGAGGCGTTTCTTCTATGCTAAAGCTCTCCATTATTTATATTCCCAGGGCTTGAGTATATCGCGCAGGGTTCGGTTATATCGAGATTTCTTTTGTTGTCTTTCTTCACGCTTTTTTTCCATCGCTTTAATCTCGTGCCAGGAAGTGGGTTTACGTTCCTCTATTGGAGTAGATTCTTCTTTTTTTTCCAGCATCAGTTCCAATCGTTCTTGAGCAGTATCAAATACAGCATTTACCAGCGCAGCTAAGAACACTAACGTAAAAACAAAAGGTCCAATTACAGAAATCGCACTGAGAATTAGTATGAGCACTGTAATAACTATACCGGAGAATGTGAGTCCTGGATTAGCCAGCATAAAAAGAAGACCCTGCTTCAACGCCTTGCTTACAGAGGAATCGCTTTTTATCAGTGCTGGTAATATGAAAAACATCGACCCAATTAGAAAAATAAAAATCCAGAAAAATATTCCCGCTACCATAGCAGAGACGAATCGAAGGTTCTCCAGTGCAGGTGGCGGGTTAATATAGAAACGCACGTTTACCAAAAGAATAAATCCTGCCACGAGATACAATAAACACAGGATAAAGAATCGCCAATAATAATGACGAAATGCGTAAAAGAAATGACGAAACCCCGGTTCACGGTCGCTGGAGATTATATGCATAACGTAGAGCAATCCTGCGATAACACCCGGAATAGTCAGGATAGGTATGGAAAGCACAACGGCAAGACAATTAAGCAGTAATAGCCTCCCAATATAATCGTAAACGTCCCAGAAAAATCGTATTAATAATCTGCTCATTGGTAAATAGTTGACTGGTAGAGCGTCTGCTTCTCACTCACATCAGGTTTCTGAAGATACGCTGTTGGTAGTACTATCGTCAGCAGGTTCTTTTGCCAGACGCTCATACAGGTAATCATAAATTGAAACTACAGTAAAAGCGACCGCAAGGACAGCAAAAAAGAAATAAAGTCCTGCCACATCCCGTAGAAGCCATTTAAGAACCAGCAGTTGCACCGCACAATACGCCCAGAAAATCAGATTAAGAATTACGTAGTTCTTCAGTGAAAGTGGCTTCTCTGAAGAAACTCTCTCCATAGGTGTCTCCCTGCCACCGCTACTTCTCTTTTTTTCATTTTTTGGCATTTTTGTCTTTCACTATATTAACAACGACTAATACATATCTTTACCCATACCCCATCATTATGCAAGAGTAAGTTGAAGAAAATTATAATACCCAATCATCAGGTAATTTTCTGAAATTCCTGGTTTCCTCATAGAGAAAAAAATAAATTTCAGCATTACCAGAATTTTTAAAAGGTAACCCTACAACTTAAAAATTCCCTTGATTTGTTCCCATTTTCTCTGAAACATTTCTCTTGTTTTAACTTTTGCACTTCAAAAATACGTTGGGTGAGATAATGATGAAAAAACTACCATCACGCATAATTGAGACTCTCTCGGAGATAGTTGGACGAGAAAATGTAATTTGTGAAAAGGAAGAACTTTATTCATATTTCCCTGAGTCATCGGTGGCACTGGAGGATTTAGAGTTTGCAATGGTCTTTCCCCGGAGCGAGGAGGAGGTCTCAGCGCTGGTGACGTGTGCACAGGAGAACGGATTATGTATAGTGCCGCGAGGTGCGGGGAGCAGTCGCAGAGCCACGCCAACTCCCCTTGAGCATTCCCTGGTGGTGAATTTTATTCGTATGAACCGAATAATAGAGATTGACGAACGTAACCTGATGGTCAGAGTGGAGCCCGGAGTGACCATAGCAGAGATTCAATCTGCCTTGAAAGAGAAAAATCTATGGTTTCCACTTGAGCCGGACACAATAATTTCGCCCACCATTGGGGGGTGCATCGCTGAGAATACGGATGGTCTGAGGGCGTTTAAATATGGTATGACAGCTGATTACGTGATGGGCGTGCGCCTGGTGACCGCTGAGGGCAATGTGCTCAGTACAGGTAGAAAAGCCATTAAAGACGTAGCGGGGTACAATCTTGCAAAATTTATCGTGGGTTCTCAGGGAACGTTAGGGCTTATCACAGAAGCACTTCTGGAGGTAGTGCCCCTGCCCGGTGCACGTACATTACTGGTGGTGTATTTTCCCGGGACACGACTCGCCGCTAATACTGTCTCAAATATTATTGCTAAAAACATCATCCCTTCTATACTGGAATTCCTTGACAACACAACTCTGAGGGCTGTGGAGGAGTATCTGGATGTTGGATTTCCAGAGGATGTGGGAACAATGTTGCTTATAGAGCTGGATGGGCATCCTGAGGTTGTTCAAGATGATGCGAATACGATACGTAACATTTGTGAAGAGCAGGGTGCAATTGGGATAAAGACCTATGGCGCGCCTGAATCTGCATCGCAACCCTATCAATGGCGCAAATCTGCATTCTCTGCGCTGTCATCGCTACGCCCGTTCACCTTGCTTATGGAGATAGATTGTGCACCAGAAAGATTCGCTGACCTTGAGGAATCTATCAAGAATATCTCGGAAATCTTCAATGTGATGATTGGAATCTTTGGAAATATTGGCAATGGCAACTTTTTCCTTATGATTGGCGCTGAGAACCAGAACCCAGAAGTACTTGATAGAGTAAATAAGGCTCTGGATGAAGTCTATAGAGCCATTGTGGATATGGGTGGGACAATTTTGTACCTGCATTCGCCCGGGGAAATGAAGCTATCAAAAATACAGGGGGTTCAGCCGATGTTCTCTGAGCGAGAGATTGAGATTATGCGACAGATAAAACATACCTTTGACCCTGAGGGTGTATTTCACTCAGGGCGGTTGATACTCTGATAAGCCAATAACCCCCCTGAGCGGTGAGCAGAGAACATACCCGGATATTTGCCCAGCGGAATGACAGATAAATCCGAAGTTGAACTTCTCAGTAAAAAAAGAAGGGGATGACGTAATGTCATCCCCTAACTGGTTGCATAACAATTTACCAGCCCAATGTTATTTCTTCTCTTTGATTTCAATCTTAATCTGTTTCGGTTTTGCGCTCTCGGCAATAGGTAATTCAGCTCTGAGAACCCCGTCAGAGAAAGATGCCTTGACCTTATTGGCGTCGATTTCAGCGGGAAGCTGGAAGTTGCGATAGAACTCGCCAAAGCTCCGCTCATAGCAGAAGTAGTCCTCGTCTTTAGCTTCTTTTTTACTCTCCTTTTTGCCACGGATAGTGACCGTGTTATCTTGAACGCTGAGTTCTATATCATCCTTGCTCATACCCGGAAGCTCAGCCTCCAGGATATAGGAGTCGCCTTTTTTGTAAATATCCACCGCAGGAGCCCACGCACCTTCAACAAGTGGACGACTACGACTCAGCGAGAGATTAAACAGCCGATTGATTTCTTTTTGCAGGTCAAACAGGTCAGCAAAGGGGTCCCATTCTCTATGAGGTCTCCATTTTATGAGTGCCATAGCAGGTCACCTCCTTTGATTAGGTCTTATAAAATCCACTTAGAGAATGAGCATTATTTATGCCAGAGTCAATTATCCTTGCATCAATGACGTAAATATAGATAAATCAGGTATTTTCATTTCACATAACCTACTTCTATTTGCTGTTCTGCATCCAGAAAAGTTTCGTACTGAAACAGACAGTTACCCGGATGTGGGACAGTGTGTGTTAAAATGAACCAGTCACCACTTCGTTTGACAGGCCTTTCTTTTTCAGGCAGGATTAACTATGCCTCTATGTGTCTATACGATACAGTTCACTCAGCTGATGTTATCTTTTTTGCTCTCCAAGTAGCCTATAATACATCAATTCTATCTGTCCGACGATTTTATGCGGCGAGAATTTCTTCAAAATTTTTTCTCTGGCTTTCGTGCTCATTGAGCGGTGGAGGCAGGGATTTTGCAGAATTGTTATGGATTTATCAGCCAGTGCACGGTAGTCGCCAGGGGGGACAAGATAGCCGTTCACTCCATCATCTACCACTTCGCAAAGCCCTCCTACCCGGGTACCAACTACAGGAACCCCACAACTCATTGCCTCAGCTGCTGTGAGCCCAAATGACTCTATTTCACTGGACATCAGAAAGATGTCAGCATAAGGAAAGAAATTCTCCGGGTCATTTACCTGTCCGATGGTTCGCACTTTTCGTCTTATACCCAGGTCTTTTGCCAGTTGAACAGCACGCTGATGTTCGGGTCCATCACCAATTAAGATTAGACGACTTTTGACCTTCTCCTGGATGATGGCAAAGGCACGGATGAGGTCGCAGGGGCGCTTTAATGGGCGGAAGTTTGACGCATGCATAATTATTTTATCCGCAGTGCGGAATAGGGCTGGGCGGGGTTTGCATTTCTCGGCAAAGGGTTTGAACCTCTCCACGTCCACAAAGTTATAAATCATCTTGAGCCGTTTTCGGGGCTGGAAACATTCCTGGGTTCGTTTCTTCAGCCATTGCGACACACAGGTAACCACGTCGGAATGCTCTATTGCCAGTTTGATAATTGGACGATAAGAGGGCATCTGTCCGACCAATGTGATGTCGGTGCCGTGGAGTGTGGTGACTATCTTGATTTTTCTTCGGAGAATTTGTCGGGCAAGGAGTGCACTGATAGTATGAGGGATGGCATAATGGACGTGAAGAATTTCAAGTTCTTCACGCTCCACAACCT
Organism: Candidatus Sumerlaeota bacterium; assembly: GCA_021160705.1. Taxonomy (GTDB): domain Bacteria; phylum Sumerlaeota; class Sumerlaeia; order MWCT01; family JAGHBZ01; genus JAGHBZ01. The sequence goes on along the minus strand of JAGHBZ010000205.1, from coordinate 1,348 downwards.
CAGCTATTTTTGATGCCAGCGTAAGGGTGTATGGCTGAGTCAATAATACCTCATAAGTGGATAAATCCACAGGGTGATATTTGATATTAGATGTGCATCTCTGCTTAAGCCTGAATGGGAGTGCAAAACTCATAAAATGTATATGATGCCCACGGACGGCGAGATGGCATCCTAATTCAGCTGCTATCGTACCACTACCCCCATACGTGGGATAACAGACTATGCCAATTTTCATCTTCATAATTTGCTCCGATTAATTATGATGTTTTTTCCAAGCCCGGCTCCTAAAAATATGGACAAGTATACAAGAATCCTCACTCCTAATTTCTCCTAAATTCCTCCAGTGTATTGAGACAACCAGTGAGCTCAAGATAAGTGCCTAATTAGAGAATATATTACTAAACTGATATTATTTATAAAGAAACCACCCATATAAGTCAAGTGCCAAGAGCGAAAGATGATGTCTTCGTATTGCTATATCTGTTCTTCATCTTAGCATAAATAATCTGATTGAGTAATGATTTATGTATGTTTTTTTCTTGATTCTTGATAGAGGGAGGGTGTATAGAGGAAAGTTTATTATGATTTTTTATCAAAAAGATGTGGTAGAAATAGAGGAATTTGTTTTGATTACTTTTTGATTACTTTATAACCTCTCAATCTTAACTTTTAACTTTACAAAAGGCAATCTTATTAATTCGTAATACTTTCAGAGATATTAGAAAAAATTTAATTGTCTAAATTAATCTTCAGAAAGGAGGGAAGGAAATGAAGCGGATTTATGGAGTAGTACTGGTATTGAACCTTGCAGTGGCTCTAGTCTGGGCTCAGGGTATACGAGTGGAGACAGGTGTACTGCAGGGAGGTGACCAAACTACAATAAATTTCTCCGGAACGTTTAATGCACCGCCGGCAGTTATAGTAAACTCTCAGGATTCAGGGGTGCCTTACATTACAGCTACAGTTAATAATTCTACCTCAGGCGCTACAGTTAGATTGATTGACCACAACGGAACTCGTCCGACAACCTCCTGGATACAATGGATTGCAATTGGGCAGGGAACAGAGAACCTAAGTAGTTATAGTGTCTGGACAGAGGTAGCACTGCACTCTGACGATGACAATATAACAATCTCGCCGGCTTTTAGTAGTGTGCCAACTATAGTAACGTGTGCTCAGAAACTCGGTGTTCCTTATATATCCTGTAGCATGGATAATGCCACTGATAATTTTGACATCGCTATCATTGACCATAATGGTACATCTGGGTCAAATGTATGGCTTCAGAGCATAGCGATGGCTTCGGGTAGCTGGGATGATAATCTAAGAGTTGAATATGGGGTAGAGC
>JAGHBZ010000058.1 GCA_021160705.1 Candidatus Sumerlaeota bacterium | reverse complement strand
CACCGCGTCCGGCAGCAAGAATAATGGCTTTGTTTATCATAATTTCAGGAATACCCTCCACTCCTCAAAATTAAGTTGTCTTACCAGTAAAGTGGAAATCTGAGACACACAGTGCCGGGACATAAGCAGTTCTCAGAGGACTATCACATAGCCGTGCTTCTTTACTAACGGCTTGAATGTTTTTTAGTAGAGCGAGAATACTTTGAGTGAATCGGAGGTCAGTGATGGGGTGGTCAAGTTTGCCATTTTTTATGAGGAATGTCCCATCCCTGGTCATCCCTGTTAGCACGGTAGACACTGGTTCAACCACATTTGTATAGTGAAACCGGGTAACATATATCCCGTACTCCACGTCTTTTATTATGGACTCAAGGGGACGCCGTCCGGGACGCATAATCATATTCAAAGGCAGGGGACCATACGTATTTGGTGCAGGCAAAGCGTGTCCGGTATTTTTGGTTCTTTTTTTCATTGAAGCGGTTCGCGAATCATAGACCAGATTCCGAGCAACACCACTATCTATAAGTGTTACTTTTTGCTTTTTTACCCCTTCATAATCAAATGGCTGGCGAAGTGTATGGGGATTGAATCCATCATCAACAATGGTAATGCTCTGGGGAGCAATCTTCTTACCGCGTTTGGTACACATAAATGAGCGACCCTCCAGAAACGCCAGTGCGCCAAATCCCACAAGACCCAAGAACCCTATAAATGTTGCCACTGCGTATGGTTCAAGCACCACGGTGTATGTACCGGGTTCTATTTCAGTTTTTTTCTTAGCAATAAGCAACTTTGATTTCAGCTCCTCAGCAATTTCTTCTATCTTAATATCCTCAACGTTATGGCTGATACGGTATGCATAAGCAGTAAGCGAATTTCTCTCAGCAATGACTTTTAACTCAGCCAGGGTGGTGATAAAATAAGAGCGTATTCCACAGGAATTAACCACAGCCAGCTCCAGGATTTTCGTGGTAAATGCCCCATTCACTTCAATCTTGTTCTTATTTAATGATTCAACCAGTTTAGCCACTACTCTTGCGCGGTCGCCCGGCGAGACTGTAACAGTGGGCTCAACCAGGGATTTCGTATCAATTATTTTGGCAGTGGCAGAGGGCAGAGATGAAAAATACTCGTCATTCCGCTGGTGTCGGGCAATCTCTTCAGCCTGTCTCAATGCATAATTAATACCCTCCCGGTCAAGACGGTCAGTTAAGAATGAACCAATTTTTTTGCCATAAACAAGACGAATATTTAACTGATGACTGGTTCGGAGAAGGCTCTGGTGGATAACGTTGCGGCTGAAACGTGTGAGTCCTTCGGTTGTCCGAACAAATAATAATTCAGTCTGCTCTGCTGAAGAGCGATTAAGCAAACGTTCTAAAGAAGATAATACAGAATCAGGCTCGACTTTCATTATAAGTTCCTTGCTTTTAAAATTGGTAATTCTCTTGCTTTATCACTGATTAGTGATAGCTCATTATTTATCGCTTCATAATGCATTCCCGGGTATAGGATTTGGTTTATTTAGAAATTTGACTTTTTCTTTGTTAAAATGGTATATTCCAATATATTATTCTCAACCCTTTAATCAAGAAAATATATGCCATTAAACATTGCACAGCTAATTAGCTACAAGATTCCTCCACGTGTGATAGATATCTGGCGGGAGCAGGGACTCACCGAGCTCTTACCTTTGCAGGAATCAGCACTTATAGAGACCAATTATCTGCGAGGCTCAAATCTGGTAGTGTTTGCGCCCACTTCCTCAGGGAAAACCTTCATCGGTGAAAGCGTCTCAGTCAGAGTGTTATTTGAGCAACGACGTGTGATTTATTTAGTACCCACCAAAGCACTGGCTGAAGAAAAATTTCGTGAGATGAGTGCTCTATTTGTGCCATTAGGTTTTCGGGTAGTCATTGCCACCAGTGAACGCCCGGAGGCTGATGAACTGGTGGCGCAAGGTAAGTTTGACCTTCTGGTTGCTGTGTATGAAAAGATGAAATCATACCTTGTGGCTCACCCCCAGATACTGGCGCAGGTAGGGTTAATCATCACAGATGAGTTGCAGATGCTTGGAGACCAATCGCGAGGCGACGTGGTAGACATCGTCCTGAGCAAGATACGTCAATCGCCGTACAATCCGCAAATAATCGGGCTCTCCGCTACATTAGGTGATGCACAATACATCGCAGAATGGCTTGATGCGGAACTCCTTAATTTTCATAAACGACCGGTAGAACTTCGTGAGGGTGTGTATAACCTTGAGGATGGCGTGTTCTATTATCGTTGTTTTAATTCCGGTGAAGAAGGAGAAGAACCCCTGACATCTCCGTTCAAAACGGCTTTAGCAGTGAATTCTCAGCCACTCTACAGGGAAGCCCTGCAATACCTGACCCGGAAGCTGGCTGAAGATAAAGGCGAGCAGGTATTGATATTTGTTCCTACAAAAACTATGAGCCGACAATGGGCACTGGAGCTCGCACAACAGAGCTCTTTACCAGAAGCGCAACAGGTTTTATCAGAATTATCTCTTTACGAGGAGAGTTATTCAAGGGATGCACTGTTATCAACTCTGAAACACAGTATTGCGTTTCACAATGCCGATTTGAGCTGGGACCTGCGTGAACTTATTGAAGATGCTTACGATAGCGGTTTGATTAAGGTATTATTTTCCACGACAACATTGGGACAGGGAGTAAATCTCACTGGACGCAATGTAATCAATGTTCATCAAATGATAGTTGCGGATGAATGGAGTGGTGAATTTGGTTTTGTGCCTTTGACGCGACAGCGATTTCGGAATCAGGGCGGCAGAAGCGCACGATTCGCACGCACAACTGACTTTGGCAGGTCTATACTAATAGGAGCAAATCGTGCAGAGGTAGAACGACTGCTTAATTATTACATCTACGGCGAATTAGAGTCCACGTCACCACCACTTGAGAATAAGGCGCTGGAAAAATACGTGGTAGACCTGGTGGCAACTGGTGCGTTTAGTACACAGGAGAAAATTAAAGACTTTTTCTTTAGCACATATACGGGTACTCGCCACTGGCAGGAGAAGTCAAAGCGCACAAAAGTAGAAACAAAAATAGAGAAGGCAATCAGGCAGTGTATTGACTCAGAACTCATAAGAAAAAATGAAGAGAATGAATACTCGCCCAGTGGTATAGGCGAGGTTGTTGCAATTAAGGGAATCCAGCCATTAACGGCACTCCGGTTCAAAAAATGGGTGGAAGAAATTATTGATAAAAATCTTCAACCCGATGTGCTGGAGGTACTGCTAATAGTATCCTTTACTCCGGATGCAGGTGAGTTTCCACTTTTTTGCAGTTACCGAGAACGTAGAGCCAATGTTTATCCAGCAGAGATTAAGCGCTATCTACTTGAGCGAGGGAGAATGAGAGAATCACTTGAACGACTGATTGCCCCTGGCTCAGGATTGAGTGTGACAGATATAGTGGCGATGAAAAAGACATTGTTGCTTACTGATTGGGTCAGTAGTGAGCACTCAACTCCAGAGATAGAGAAAAAATATCAGGTCCTTACAGGAACGATACGTCATCTTGGAATGCATTACAATTGGCTGGTTCAGAGTTTGGCACAAATATCCTCTGCACTCCACGCCAGTGAGCAAATAACCAGATTTCTCAATCATCTTGCTGAGCGTTTGAGTTGTGGGGTAGATGAAGCTGGTGTAGCGTTGGCACGATTACGTGTAAGTGGACTGTCGCGGACGTATATCTTCAATTTAGTGCGTGAAGGGTTTGATTCACCTGAAGCAATTGCCAACATCAAGGATATTGAGACCTTAAAGAGACTGATGCCATCAAAGGTGGCAGAAGAATTAATCACCACAGCGAAGAGTGTGGTTTTCGGAAAGAAGGAGGGCAAGTTCGCTCAGCAGAAAATTTATACTGGTCGTGGGCGTTCTATTCCGAGTACAAAAACAAAAAAGATTCCTAAGAGAAAAAAATCAACACCCAAACCCAAGGAGCAGGAATCCCCACTACTGATAATAGACCATAAAGAACCGGGTATTGTGTGGTTTTATGGGAAACGCCTATCGTTGACACCATTACCTTATCGCTTGTTGGTCTTGCTGGCGGAGAAAGCTGAGCGTGGTGCAACATACACAGAGATAGACGAATATGTCTGGACTGATACCAAAGTAGAACGCCAGCAGATAAGTGCACATAAGTCGGCACTTATTAAAGCCTTTGCCAGGGTGATTGGGCAAAAGCGTGCAAAAAAACTTATTGAAACTCGGAGTGGGTTTGGGCTTATACTACAATTACCCGCTTCTCGGATAGAGATAAGAAAATAGTTAAAATTTCAGGGAGAACAATGCCGGGGATAGAATATAGTGCTGGCGATAGAATTGGGGGCTACGTGGTGTTAAGCCTGATTGGACGTGGGGGTATGTCCGTTGTCTATAAGGGCTATGACGAGCTATTGAATCGGGATGTGGCGATAAAAGTATTGCATTCAAATTTGTTAAACGATGTAGATGCCCTGAGACGGTTCGAACGAGAAGCGGAGGCAATCTCTAAAATTAAACATAGAAATGTGGCGCAGATTTATTCCTTTGGTCAGACCGAGGACAACGTGCCATTTTTAATCCTTGAGTACATAGATGGACCTACTTTCGCACAAATAATTGAGAAAAAGGTAGACTTTTCGGTAAGAGAGTTAACCGAATTTATGATTCAGGCAGTAGAAGGGTTTAGGGCAGCATACCAGAACGATATTATCCATCGTGATATTAAACCCCAGAATCTTATGCTCGACTATGAGAATGTGGTTAAAGTACTTGACTTTGGGTTAGCAAAAATACTTTGGGACGAGACGTCTAAAACAGTAGAGGGTACTATTGTCGGCACACCTTATTATATGAGTCCTGAAATGGCATCCGGTCGCCCGATTGACCACCGAGGCGATATTTATTCGCTCGGCGCAACGTTTTATCATATACTTGCCAGACGACCTGTCTTTGAAGCTGATACACCATTAGGGATTATGCTGAAACATACCACTGCTCAACCTGTACCCCTTTACCTGGTTAACCCCAAGGTCTCTATCGGGCTATGGGAAATCATACAACGGATGCTTGAGAAAGACCCCAATGATAGGTACCAGACTTATGATGAACTGCTCAGCGACCTTAAAATGGAACTGCTTGCCATACAAAATCGCGAAAGAGAAAGCGCGGATTTCTCAGACTATAAAGAAATAATACCCTTACAAGAGGAAGTCTCCTCCTTGCAGTCGGGAACGTCTGAAGAGACGCCAGCCTATACCGATACTATCCCCGCCTCCGAGGCAGTTCCCGACATAGAGTCCGAGCGCCGAAAACGTGCCCTGGCTATAGATATTGATGCCAGAAAAAAGAGCAGCTGGGGGATTGTGGTTTTCTTTATTGCTTTTTTACTTGTGATAAGTGGAGTAGTAGGGCTTATGTTTAGTCT
>JAGHBZ010000242.1 GCA_021160705.1 Candidatus Sumerlaeota bacterium | reverse complement strand
TGTACTCCATTTACCAAATACCGCATCATACTTAGTATGCTCACCGTTTACCAGGACTTCATCGGTTTCAAATACCGGGGCAGTCCCACCGATTTTAATTTTATTGTCGGGATGAACGACTGCCCTGTAAGGAATCGGACCACCAGCAAGTAGCCAGGGATGAATGACAAAATAAGAATCTTCTGGAGAGTGAATGTATGCCTGCACGGCAAGGATGTTCTTTTTGTCACGGCGAATGAGGTCTTTAAAAGGAGTGAGGTCGAACAATTCAGGTTCAGCATTTTTCTTAAAAAATTGTGCTTTCTCATACGAGGAAGGAACAACGCCCGATTTACCGACCAACCTGCGAGCCACTTCCGTACCGTTCAGATAAGCCACAAATCCCGCACTGTACTCCACACATAGCCGAAGATGGTCAAGCGAGACATACTCTGGGATGGTGAAATATTTTCGTATATAGAGCGAGGTGTAATCAGCAAAATCATAAAATGATTTTACGGATTTGTGGTTGTAGCCCATACCCGCTGGAAAAGCATACCAGGTAAATGTGGTCTGTGTATCTTTCCAACAAGATGGTGGGTCAAACCAGCCAACGTGTATTTCCCATTTAGTATGCGGAGGAATGATGGTATCCGCATAAGAGGTTAATATTCTGGCAGTAAGTTCTTCAGGAAATGTATCTCTAAATGTATCGATTCTGGTACGCAAAAATTTCTCAATGCTGGCATACGCAGAGGTAGGATAATTTTTCTCAACGCTGGTTAATTCTTTCAGGGGTTCAATTCTTGCTCTGATGTTTTCCCATTTAAAGGTCTCCTGCAGGAGGTCACGAATCTTACGGTAAAATAGAGGACGTATCTCTGGATGGAATAAAAACCGTTTTACATTTTTTGTGCATACCTGTGAAATTATTTCGTTGATAGGATAACAGGTAGAGTCAAAATCCCAGGGGATAATCACAAACTTTTTGGAGGAAGGAACTCTGTATAGAAAAAAATCATCAGCCTGCGGAAAATAGTAAATTCCCTCCTGATTGCCTAGGGCGGCGGTAGCGGCAAAATAGGTAATCCACTCGTCAAGGTCAATTATCTGTTTCAGTCTTTCCACATAATCTTCGTCTGACGGATATGAGAATGCCCGACAGAGCTCGATTATGTCAGAGTAGTCATCTTCACGTTTATTATTGTATTTTTTGTAATTTAGCCTATATGCAGATTTATCTTCGCCGCGAAAGTCAAGATTAGCGCCACCAACTCCACGATATAAATTGCCACCGGAATCATTAGGGAACCATCGGGCAATGAAATTATCATCCACAGGTTCTACCTGAGCATAAGTCTGCAAATCCTCGCCATTAAAAACTAAACGCACAAGCTTAACCTCAGGAGTAGGGATTCCTGTTAGCGAATATAAATAAGCACCAGTGAATTGTCGTTCCCAGAAACTGCCATTCAGATTGAGAACAGACCTTCCCTCAAACGGATAATGCGGAGAGAACTCAATGTGAAATGATTTCTTCCAGTGTAGCCGAGAACTCTGACCACGATACCTGACTTTAACGCCAAGAAACGCCTGATTGTTTCCAATAAATGTCGCCTGAAACGTGGTATTATTGGCAATGTCCTGTGTAGTAAATGCCTTATAATTCTCAGGAGACATTACTATCCTATAAACAGGGACGTTGCCGGTATAGTCATTATCATCAATTATGAACACGTAGGGGTTGTTTTCTCCTGAAATTGGCGAGAAAGATTCAGACCCATCACTCAGAACCGCCTTTATGAAAAATTCAATTATTGTCTGAGCTGGCTGGGGTGGAATGAGAGCCTTGTATTTTCTCACATTCTCTTGCATTGGAATGTGTATGAATGTAGTGGAGGAGGACGGTCTATAAAAAAGCGTGACACTGGAAAGATTATCTCGATTTAAGACCTCGCAACTTACTTCAATGGAATCAGAGGAAGTCGGAGTAATCGGAGAGAATGAAACATCTGAAATTAAGGCACTACCTGATTCCTGAAATACGCTGTTTTGCTTTCCCGGAGTGCCTGGCGGGGCATCGGGCAGAGTCATACTGGCTTTCCAGGATTCAGGAAGGGAGTTATCGTCTTCAGGATTAATAAGCTCAAGGCTTGGTCCGGAACCATCAGCCCGGGGGTCCCAGAAGACCCCATCATCATACGCCACTTCGTCCTCCAGCGAGCCATCCGGACGTACAAGTTGAAGTTTCTCACCACGATTCGACAACTGCCCTGAATAAGGACCGATAACTATGTTGTGGGGAAGCCCATACAGTTTACGGATGTGTTGCGGGTCAGCGGCAACTACAAGATAGCTTTCTGGCTCAATTACCGTTCCACGTGGGAAGTTAAATTTTATGCCGCGAATCTTCCACCCATCCAGCGCAATCCGGTACTTACTTGTGTTGTATAGTTCAATGAATTCGTCTCTCCGTTTATTGGTCTGGGGATGATACATTATCTCATTAATCACAATCACTGACCGCACAGGAGGGGTGCTACCCAGGAAGCGAATAACTTTTGACTGTTTCCTATCTAAGTGGATAATACCGAAGAATTTTTTAGGTAAAACAAAAAGCACAATTGCACAAAACACTGCGAGTCCCAATGCCAGTACCCGCCAATCATTAAGCACTCTTGTAGCAAAATTATCTGAACCAGGCTTTTTTTCATTATTTGTCATCTTGTGTCTGGTCAATCTTACCTGTGTAATTAGAGAATAAGATTTTATCTCTGGACGGAAAATGCGTCAATTGATAATAAGCTTACAGCAGATATCGGTAATTTGAAACAGATTTTTACGCAAGAGTCAAGATAGAGCAAACTTGTAACTTTTAAAGAACATCTGATAAATAAATGCAGATATATACTGTAATTGCTTTACAATAGAGGTTGCTATTGGTTATTCCTTGTCTTTGTTTCAGGATTAAAGTGGGAGTGAGCAAAAAGCAAAAGATGTTCAAGTTCAGCAGAGTCTTTTTATTTTTGACATTTGTAGTATTAAGTGCTTGTTCCGTACACCCTCCTCTGCCCGAGGGAGGTATGTTCTCACCTGCAGTTGAATTAAAGCGGTTTAAGAATACTTCTCTTT
>JAGHBZ010000229.1 GCA_021160705.1 Candidatus Sumerlaeota bacterium | reverse complement strand
TGCTTGCATCATACACAGGAGGCACAGTTCTTGCTCAACATTAGGACATCTCAAGGCAATATTTTGAGTGCTCAAAGTGCTCAAAAAGAATTAATGGTGTTTACAAAACAGACGATATATGAATAGAAGATTATTTTTCCGCAAAAGGAGGAACAAAGATATTATGAAAGCAGGCAAAATAAGTATTGCTTTGGTAGTAGCGATGTTTGTGATGTTCATAACAACAGCCACGCTGGCTGACCAGAAGCTACTCAGGAGAACCCCTCATAAGCCCGTTCCTGCAAAACATCCACTTCCGCCCAAGAAGCCTCTGCGAAAACCACCCCCGCCACCAAAAGTGGTTAGGTCTGGAGAGAGAGTAGTCGTCACAGAAGTCAGTGGCGACATACTGGAATCAAGAGAAGATGTCTATCAAAAATTATATGACCTCCTGCCGAGCAAGTCAGAAGCAGATGTGGCAATGCGGCTGTACGAATTGTTGCGTCGTCGGGCATATCTTGTTTCACAGCACGCACCAGAGACAATGATTCAAAAGGTAGACCAGCAGATTGTGGAGACCCTGGCTGAGGTCTCCGAGTCAAGCCAGGAACGCATCCTCCAGGCGATTGAGGAAGTCTGGGATTATGATGTGGACTATATGGAGACGTTTAACGTTATATTTACCAATGTAGATGTATATAGACCACTATTAAAAGCACACTGGGAAAGAATTGTAAAGTGGCGAACGTTCTACACTCATCACTGGCGACCCAGGATTCTGAAGTGGCGAAAAGCACATCCTGTACGCAAACTCCGACCATTGCGACCCAAACTTCATCCAAAGAAGAAGTTGATAAAGAAACCACCCGTTGAAGGGAGTAAAAAATCACCACTAAAAAAGCCCGCTCTGAAGAAACAGGGAGTGCCAAAAACTAAGCCAGCGAAACTTAAATCTGAAGCCAAACCAAAAGCCAAACTGAAAAAATCCGTACCCAAAAGTCATTCTCCAAAAAAGTCTGCTCCGAAAAAACATACTCATTGAATCGGATGAGATGTATTCTGAGAAGTAATAGCGTCTTCTAATATCACTTTCTAATTGCTATTTGAGATGTGTGGAATTTTTTATCACAGCTCATGCTCCTATGGAACTAATGTATTTCCTTACTGCCATTAATTTCAGTGCGTCCGCACTATGATGCTATATATAGGTGGTTCCTTCGGGAATCTCTCATAAAAAATGATACAAAAAATTTGAAAGCAGAGCCGGGCAAACTACAAATCGGAAATGCCTCCTATGAAAGCGGGATACATACTGCATACCGTCCACCGCTTGACTGCTTTCATCTGATACTCTGCTCTCTCGCAGAGACGCAAAGACGCTAAGAGAACTGAAATTTTGCTTAATTTGACCGCGGAGTAGAGTTAAGATTTAATATCCGCAGGAGATTAATCTGAGGAGAGTTGAATTCGCCTGAGGAGTTTATCCAGACATTGCTCACTGGTATCCACAAAATATCGTTTAAAGGCTTTTTCAAATGAGCGGACTGCGTTAAGTTTGTCGCCAAGTGCAAGATAACAAAGTCCAGTATAATAATTTGCGTTATAATCTTCAGGTCGATGATTACTCACTCGCTCAAACAGTGCCAGTGCGGAATTGTAATTTTTCAGACGGTAATAGCACAATCCCAGATATACGAGAAGAATCGGCTCAAAATGCTCCTGCTCAATCAACTCCAGGAAAATCTTTTTAGCCTCCTCATATTTCCCCTGCTCATAATATGAGATAGCAATTCCAGAGAGAGCATCTGAATTCCCCGGATGTATCTTCAGAATGAAGTTAAACACGTTCAGTGCCTCTGAGAAACTGCCATAGGTCATCAACCGGGTCGCCCGGTGAAAGCATTTTCGCAATAGCAGGAATTTAAACACTCGCCCGACTACGCCACTTCCCCTGAATGTATCATATAGTCGGTAATACACCGAGGAGACTATCTCCTCATATTGCGGAGAAGGTTCAGGGAATTTGTCGGGCTTTTCCATAACTTCTTTTTCAAAGAGGAGCGAGAACCGACTCAAGAACTCCTTGTTGTTTGCCAATCCAGTTGAGGCGAACATCTCCATTGCTTGAGAGTGTTCGCCAAGCTGGTACAGGGTTAGTGCCAGGAAATTCTGAGCAAGCTGGTTTTCTGGTTGTGCCGAGATGCAGTATTCAAACTCCTTTCGGGCACGCTCAAATCGCTCGGTATCATAGTAAATCTGCCCGAGTAGGAGATGAAAAGAAGGTTTCTGTGGTGCGAGTTCAAGTGCTTTTTTAAGGGATTGCTCAGCATTCTCAAACTCTCCGCGCCGGGAATATACTGAGGAAAGCATAACCCAGACCCGGGGATTATCTGGAGAGTACGAAGCGGCGCGTCTTAATATCTGGGTTGCTGAATACAAATCATCTCGCTCAATCCGGCGCTGTGCTCTCCAGAGCAACCATTCTCTATATAGTAGGTAAAACATAGTAGACTGCACTAATCAAAAAAAACGAGCACATTCAGTAAAGCGTTTCTTTGCCGAGTTGTCAAATCTAAACGTGAGGCGACACGGTATGCTTACAATTTGTTCTCCAGCTCAGAGAGCTGGGTCTCCACAAGATTCTTAATGGCATTAATGTCTTCTTGTTGGAGTATTGCCTCAGCGAGTTGTTGTGCCTGCTTAAAAGTAATCTTGCGGATAATTCGTTTAACCTCTGGAATATTCACCGCAGCCATACTGAGTTTATCAATGCCCATTCCCATCAGGATAACTGCAATAATCGGGTTAGCTGCCATCTCTCCACATAGACTTATCCAGATTCCTGCACGATGCGCAGACTCAATAGTCATTTTTATCATACGAATAACCGATGGGTGAAGTGGCTGATATAAATGTGCTACCTTCTCATTAATTCGGTCAACTGCCAGGGTATATTGAATAAGGTCGTTTGTTCCGATACTAAAGAAATCCACTTCTCGTGCCAGTATATCAGCTGTCATAACCGCTGAAGGGACCTCAATCATTATTCCAATCTTGCACTCAGGGTTGAATTCTTTGCCTTCCTGACGGAGTTCTTCTTTTACTTCCTGGATGATGTCTTTAGCTTTGCGGATTTCGCTGAGGTCTGAGACCATTGGGAACATTACGCTCACATCACCAAGTGCACTCGCTCGTAATAGTGCCCTGAGTTGTGTCCGAAAAATATCCGGATACTCCAGACATAATCTAATAGCCCGTACACCCAGAAAAGGGTTCAGCTCCTGTGGTACTGGGATAGCAGATGCGAACTTATCGCCACCCAGGTCAACGGTACGAAATACAACTGGTTTTGGTGCTACTGAAAGCACCGCTTTTTTATATACCTCAAATTGTCGTTCCTCGCTCGGAAGCGAATCCCTGTCTAAATAAAGAAATTCTGTTCGGTATAGACCTATACCATCTGCTCCGTAGATATTAATGTGATGAACTTCTTCTGGCAACTCTACGTTAGCAGCCAGCTCAATGCTATAACCATCCAGTGTCTGAGCCGGAAGGTCTTTCAACTTTAACAGAAGCGATTTCTTTTTCTCAAACTCACGGCGCCTTGCCTCATATTCTTTAATCTCCTGCTCTGTGGGGTTGATAATGACCACTCCGGTAATTCCATCAACGATAATCTTATCTGCGTTTGTGGAAAGTATACTCACATTATCAAGCCCCACGACTGCAGGAATCTCCAGTGCCTTTGCCATAATTGCGGTATGCGAAGTAGGACCACCTCGGTCAGTAGCAAACGCAGCCACTTTCCCGTTAATCATATGAGCGGTATCCGATGGACCAAGGTCGTAGGCAACTACTATAACCTCCTGCTTCAGTCCTTCCAGTAGATTATGGTATGTTTCTTTAAGATTTGTAATTACTCGATGTGCTACATCATAGAGGTCAATCCAACGAGTTCTTATGTGTTCATCTTTCACTCGTTCAAGGCTATGTGCGAGTTTGTCAATCACGTCATAGAAAATATATTCGGCATTTTTCTGCTCAGTACAGATACGCCGAATGGTCTCATCAATAACCATTGGGTCTTCAAGCACCAGAATGTGGGTGTCGAAAATGGCAACATCCCTGTCGCCTACTTTTTCTGCCTCCACCATCTTTTTTATATCTTTAAGTTGTTGTTTAGATTTTTCAACGGCGTTCTTAAACCGCTGCACTTCTTTATCAATGTCCACAAAAGGCACAAAATATGCCTGCAAATGTTTCATATCGTAACTGTACAGCAACACCGGACCAATAGCAATGCCCGCAGAAACCGGGATTCCTTTTAGTAGTTTTGATTTACTCATATTATTCTTCACCGAATTTATTTTCAAAAAGTTGGACGAGTCGTGCTAAAGCAGTCTCGCACTCATTATCCTCGCCTTCAACTTCAATAGTAAGTGTGGTTCCTTGAGCAGCCGCTAACATCATCAGACCCATTATGCTCTTACCGTCAACGACAATATTGTCTTTGATGACACGCACATTGCACTTCTTATGTTGACTGGCAGTCTGAACAAATAGTGCACAGGGTCGTGCATGAAAACCAAGGGTATTTGTAATCTTAACTGTTGCTCGTTTTATCGCCATCTATTTTTACGAGAACTTAACTCACTAAAATATATAAGGTATTAATCATCATTAAAACCTGTCAAGGGGTAACACTTTAATTTAATCAGGACTCTATAGTACCAGAGGCTCTGCTCTCTTTTCCAGAGTGAAATTTGTTTTAAGCGCATTTTTTCTGAGGCTAAATTTAACAGATGAAAATTCTAATTGAGTTCCGAAAGAATGACCTGTATATAGCCCAATGTGCTCACGCCGGGATTAATGGCAACAAAAAATACATTAGAACCGTAGAGGTTATCTATGATAAAAATTTTCCACACATTTCAAATTTTAATTAGAAAACGTCACATAATATTATGCCATTCAAATTTTCAGCAGAAGGAGGAAAGACTGATGTGTAGAAAAATCTGGAGTAACGTATTGGTAGTTTGTACAATCCTGCTATTCAATCTAAGTAGCCAGGCAAAAAAGGATATTTCAGCGATTTTGGAACATCTCAAGAAACATTATGATGAACGACTTGCAACTTTCAAAAAAGAAAACCAGAGTCTGAAAAATATCATCTTTCTCGGTGATTCACTCACAGAAGGTTTTGACTTAAAACGGTATTTTCCGGGACTGCGAACCTTAAATCGTGGAATCGTCGCTGACCATATAGGAGTGCAGGGCAAACGCGGTGTTCTCCAGCGGCTTGACGTCTCGGTATTTGACTGTAATCCTTCAATGGTATTTCTGATGATAGGGGTTAACGACCTGGCAGATTCCGACTATGACTTTACACAACTGGTCTCGGGCTATCGGGAAATCATCCGACAAATCAAGACCCGAATGCCCGGAGTAACAATCGTTGTGCAGTCCTGTTTACCCACAAGAGGGAAATACCAGCATCTGAATCCGCTGGTTCTTCGGTTTAATAAAAAAATAAAAGAGATTGCCCAAGAATGCGCCTGCCCATACCTTGACCTGCATTCATTATTTGTTGATGAAAAGGGGGAATTGCGAAAAGAGTTGACCAGAGATGGAGTCCATCTCACTAAAAAGGGATACGATATCTGGGCATCTGCAATTAGAAAAATGTTCAGCCCATCTCCTGACAAGTCAAAATAGTGATAGCAATTCTTAATTGGAATGTGCGGAATTTTTTCAGCAATGCTTGCTCCTATTGAGCCATTGCTTTTTCTTATTAACTCTTGTCCCGATGTATTCGCACTGGACTACATACACGCGATTCCCTTAAATCAAAAAGTTGTGTCCGTTGAGTCCGTTGAGTCCGTTTGTCCGTTGAGTCCGTTTGGTCGGTTTAGGTCAGTTAGTCAGTTAGTCGGTTTGGTCGGTTTAAGTCGGTTAGTTCGGTTTATCAAGGCTCATCATCCTTATTGCCTACCACTAATCTCAAAATCTCTGAAATGTGAAAATGAGAGCTGACCTTCACAGGTTAACTCCTATCTCCTGGTTTCCTGGCTTCCTAATAGAAAAAAGAATATTAATAAGGAAGCCAGGAGACCAGGATTAGGTCTGAAATAATGAGTTTCTTCGCTTTAAATAGAAAAGTAAATTGATAGTACGATAGCTTGCAACAAAGCACATCTTGACCTTTAGTGGAATTGAGAACAGACTCCTGAAAGTTGAGTTGTTGTGAAAAGGTCGTCATCTCCTGGTTTCCTGGTCTCCTTATAGAAAAAAGAGTATTTATTAGGAAGCCAGGAGACCAGGATAGCTCTAAGATAGTGAGATTTTTCGCTTTAATCGGGAAGTAAAGTTAATACTACGATAAGTTCACAACAAAGTAAATCCTGAACTTTAGTGATTCTGTCTGACCCCTAATAAAGGTTGGATTTTTATTTGAATTTCGTTGGCTGTTTTGTCATAAATAGGCAGACCATTAATTAATAAAAGAAAAATAATGAAGATAGTAAAACCACAAAGACTCAAGAAAGGCGATACGATTGGAGTAGTGGTGCCCGCAAGCCCACCATCAGAGGAGCAGGTTTTTGATAAGAGCCAGCAGGTGCTTGAGGGGCTGGGTTACAGAGTCATCTTTGGCTCGCATTGTCGGAGGCGATGGGGATTTCTCGCTGGTAGCGACGATGAACGACTTGCGGACCTTGAGGAGATGTTCGCCAATCCAGAAGTACAGGCGGTGTTCTGTCTGCGTGGGGGGTGGGGTACAGCCCGACTGCTCAGGGCACTGGACTTTGACATCATCCGTCATAACCCAAAAGTATTTGTTGGATTTAGCGACATTACTATGCTCCACCTTGCAACTAACAAGTTTACCGGGCTGGTCACTTTTCATGGACCGATGCTTGCCTCCCACCTGATTAAGGATGACCTGCCAGAGTACACCAGCGAGTCGCTCTGGGCAATGATAAGCGAGCCAGCGCCGTTCGGGTCAATTCTTCCAAAGAATGCTGAAAAGCCACGCTCAATAGTCCCGGGACAGGTGGAAGCGCCTTTAATTGGGGGGAATCTCAGCATAATAGTCTCCACATTGGGCACTCCGTATGAAATTGAAACAGAAGGGAAAATCCTGTTCATTGAAGACGTGGATGAAAAACCATACCGGGTAGACAGGATGCTGACACATCTCCTCAATGCTGGCAAACTTCAAGAAGTAGCCGGGGTTGTCTGTGGAGGGTTCACCGGGTGTGAACCAGATAAAAAACCCTCAGGAGAATGGACTCAGAGCGTTGATGATGTTCTTGAAGAACGGCTCAAGCCATTAGGAGTACCTGTGGCGGTGGGATTTCCTTTCGGGCATATTGACGCCACTGCCACGTTGCCTGTGGGTATTCCAGCACGATTGGTTGCTGGCGAAGATTCCGCTGACCTGATTATTCTTTCCCCAGCAGTGCTCTGAAATTATGTGCAAAGATTTGGTATTGTGCTGAATGCGGGTTAATCTACTTCGCTGGTGTGTATGACTACAGGGCTTCCCACAGCGAGCCCCCAGTGTTGGGCAGCATTACCCCCATTGATACCAATCTCCAGATACCCGGTGGAGCCGATATACATCAGTGGTTCTCCTTTCTGGACGTCAGAAAAAGTGGTGCTGATACCCTGTATGGTGGTATCGCCAACAGTTAATTTAATTGATTCAAAATTGTATCCAGACAGGGTAAGTGCTGGTAAGATATTTGTTATCAAATTGCCAAATTTATCTATATAAATCACTTCGCCGGTTATGATGTTACCGGCTTTTTGTGGTTCAGGCAGAGACAGGGAGACGAATCTTTCAATCTGAGTGCCGAATGCTGATGGTGGAATACCTTTTGCGAGATATGCTGACGCCGGTGCAAAGATGTCGCGACCGTGAAAGGTATGGCTCTGCACGGGCAGGATAAGTTCTTTGTTTTCAATGCAGTACGCTTCCCATACTTCAGAGCGTTCGGCAATAAGCCCCAGTAGACCGTTATCAGGTGCAGTGAACAGATATTCCCTATCAGTGGCGACCAGTGCTTTGCGTTCAGTGCCCACACCCGGGTCAACCACGCTACAAAAAACTGTCCCTGATGGAAAATACTTATATGAAAACAAAAGTGTGAGCGCCCCAGACTGAATATCCCCGGGAGGGATATTATGACACAGGTCAATTACCTCTGCCTCAGGATAGATGCGTTTAATAACGCCTTTCATTGTTCCCACAAACCAGTCATCCAACCCAAAATCTGTCATTAAGATTATTAATTTCCCCATAGTTCACAACACCTTTCGTCGTGGTGGGCTATAATACAAATATTAAGAAGATATGGTTGTCCAGAATCCCTGAAAACTCAAGATATTTTCAGATAAATTCCATATCAGAACAACCCGGGATTAAGCCAGCTTGATTTATCGTTGGGTTAAAAGCTGCACTGACAAGAGAGCAATTATTATATTTCTCTTGACTTTTTATCTTAGATAAAGTACTTAACTTCACAATTTTAAAGAGATTGTTTAAATTGGGGCGCGAAGAGGAAGATATTATATAGAATAGCGAAGCCTATTACCATTGGCGATTGCGAGGACAAAGAGGAATAGAAATGTTCTGCTTAACTATGATGAGTACGCGTTATAGGACAAAATTTACTAATTTAGTCTTTGTGTGGCAAATAGTTTGGTTGAGAGGACTGTTTGATTCCCACAAAGAGCCCCTGCTTTTCACCCCGATTTCCTTTTATAATCCTCCGCCCAGACTTCCTGTAAGCGAAAAATATAACTCTATGGTATTTAATATCAACGACGTCACTATCAGTTGTAAAACGAGTTAAAAAAACTGGACTGGATGAAGAAACTAACAAAGGAGGTGAAAATTGTATAAGTAAGCAGGAAATAATGTATTAGAAGGGAGGGACACGAAATGAGTAAAAGCTTAAAGACAGTGTTAATCATAGTAACATTGTTTTCAGGAGTAGGCTTGGTATGGGCAGGGGATGGGCAGATTGACATCGCTACTATCCCGTATACAATTACCTCCCCTGGTTCTTATATCGTGGTGAGAGACCTTGCGACCACGCAGACTAATATCAATGGGATTACTATTACTGCTGACAACGTGACGCTGGATTTAAACGGTCATACATTAGCGGGCCCCGGTCCGACAGCTGGCTCCACAGGCTCAGGTATTGCTGTCAGTGGCGGTACTCATTATAACATCACAATATGCAATGGCACACTGCGCAATTGGCGCGTGTGTGGAATTGATGCCAGCTCCGCCGAGAATTCTCGGATTGAAGCTCTGCATTGCTACAACAACGGATACCATGGTATCGCGGCGGGTGATAATACTCGAATCAGTAAAAATACCTGTCAGAGCAACGCCAGTTGTGGCATTTATGCCCTCTCCGGAAACACTATTACCGAAAATTTGTGCACCCAAAACGGTGATGATGGCATTCTGGCGACGGATGGGTGTCTCATTGAGGGAAATACATCCAGCTCTAATGGTGGTTGTGGTATCTATGCCCAGTCAGGACTAACAGTTGTAGGGAATACCTGTAACTCTAATAACTTTGTGGGTATCTATGTCATCTCAAACAATAACGTGAGTGGCAATACCTGTACCAGTAATAATGGGGATGGTATACGTGTATCAGCCCGATGTCGGGTGACAGGAAATACTGCCACGAATAATGGTGCGGGTGCAAGCACAGGTGCCGGGATTCACGCTCTGGCTCAAAACAACCAGATTACAAATAATACCTGTGTGGGAAATGATAAAGGAATAGACTTAGACTCTGCGAACAATATTGTTTCTGGAAACATACTTCGTGGGAATCCTACCCCAGTAGAAGCTGCCCAAAATAACCAGCTGGACATCCTTATCAGCGAACTCCCTTACACCATCTTGCATCCGGGTATGTATCGTCTGAGCGGTGACCTCTATCTGGCTGCGACGGATACTAACGGCATCACCATTTCGGTTGACAATGTAACCCTTGACCTTAACGGGCACGCACTAATAGGTCCCGGCAAGACAGCTGGCTCATCGGGTTACGGGATATACGTTAGTAGTACGCATTATAACATTGCCATCCGCAATGGCACAGTTAGAGATTGGCGTAGCTATGGAGTCCACGGCTGGAGGGCTGAAAATAGCATCTTTGAATCGTTGCGCTGTTATAATAATGGTGGCATTGGAATCCGTACTGGCAAAAATTGTAAGGTAATCGGAAATACCTGCTCTTACAACGGAGGAGATGGTATAGTCACGAACGATTATTGCGTCATCAAGGATAATGCCTCCTCCTTTAATGGCGGTAATGGAATTTACGCAGGCATCGGCTCAATTGTTACCCGAAATTCTTGCGGAGAGAATACAATTTGTGGGATTTATTCAGGCTCCGGGTGCACAGTTACCTATAATGTTTGTTGGGATAATGGTAGACACGGTATCTCAGGTGACACGGCTACGATTAGCGGAAATGCCTGCCATGACAATGGTGACTGTGGTATCAGCGCCGGGATTGGCTCAACGGTCAAGGATAATACCTGCAATGGCAATACCAATAATGGAATACAGGTATACTCGGATTGTCACGTGATGTTAAATAACTGTAATGGTAACGGCGCAGCTGGTATTACCTTAGAGTTTCCATCACTCACAGACTTAGATAATGCTATCCAGAATAATATGGTCACTGATAATGCCTACGGGATTGCCTCTACCCCGGCAACTGGGAATCTCTTCAGTGGTAACGTAGCCAGTGGAAATACTGTTGCGGATTTTCTTATTGCAGCTGGAAACACGGAAATAAACAACATCTCGTATTAATCGTTTAGTCGGTTTGTTCAATTGAAACCGAACGAGCCGACAAAAGGAGGTAAAGATAATGGGAGGTTATCGCTTATCTCTGAATAATATAACTTTCTTGGTACTCGTGGGACTATTATGCTCTGGTATTGGGCTACAATCAGGGTTCGCACAGACTACGTTTGTCTTCTCGCATAATGAAGATGCCTCCTACGCCAGTATAGTGCCCGCAGACCACCAGCTGGTGGAGACAGACGGTTCAGGGGTGTATTCCTTATTTGCTCCAGCACTGACCAGCCAGCTACCGCCTGAGGTCAATATTGATGCAGTGGACTTATTAATCGGCGACCGGGTGGTCTTTTCGCTTTCAGAAGATGCGGAGATTGGCGGCACCATCTACGCTGATGAAGACCTGCTACTCTGGGATGGAGCGAGCATCAGCCTGTTCTGGGACGGCTCGGCAAACGGGCTACCTGCTGAAGTCAATGTAGATGCAGTGGATATAATCTCTGAATCTCCATTAGTGTTTTCCTTCTCCCTTGAGGAAGACGCATTGCTACCCGGAGTGGGTCTGATAGCAGATGAAGATGTTGTGCGATTTGTCGCTGGGAGCGGGTTTCTGGCAAGCCTTGACTTTGACGGCTCTGCTCAAGGTGTATCACCCGAGGTGGACCTTAATGCATTTAGCCGTGATACCGATACTCTCTGGATTCTCTCATTCGATTCAGCCACTGTAATTAACTCTACGTTATATGATGATGGCGACTTACTACAATTTGATTCAGCAGGTGGGACATTCAGTCTTTATTTTGACGCCAATGCCCAGAGTATTCCTGAAGAAGTTGAGCTTAATGCGATGTCGTTCTTTGCGCCTACCCCCACACCTACTCCAACTCCAACACCCACTCCCACACCTACGCCTACGCCAACACCTACTCCTACACCCACACCATATTGGGAGCTGGTAGGTACCTGCGATACGTTTGAAGGCAGTACTGATGGATGGACATTCACTGGTCTAAGCGCTAATACTGCTGACGCCTCCTACACTGGTGCTTCCTCCTCCTACGACAATCATAAACTTGGCATTGCCACTGATGATACGACCAATAAATTCGGTTTCTGGAGTGGAGCCGCTGATATACCCGCTTCAACAAGCAATCTCTATAAGTTTGTCTGGACTCTTAGCACCAATCAAGCGGATTCACTAAAGGTCCCGACCATTCGTTTCCGGGTGCTTCCGTCTGATTTCAGCTACTCAATAGCAATGACAATGCAGTCAGCCAATGCCAGCTCTAATCCATTTATGCCAACCAGCACAAACGAAGATTACAATATGTATGTGCTTCCGCTCTCCACTGCTAATATGTTCCCGAACTTTGACGTATACGACTTTACCCATAGTGGTTCGAGTGCGGATAGTGGCGAGGTATATCTGGATGAGCTCTGTGTATATCGTATGGATGTTCCCTCCACAGGCTGGACATCAATCAGTACACCTGCGTTCAATACCTGGAGCGCTTTGACAAGCATTCCTCCATATCATTCGGTCACAAGTGGAACCAGTGGTGGGTTACAGCTCACTTCCTCTGTGTCAGAGAGTTTTGCGTTCGGGTTCTGGGTGAGTCCAAATGTGACGGATATGACAGCTGATACACTCTACCGTGTTGTATTTACCGTGAGTACCAGTGCGACCTCTCCGCCGAACGGGATGTTCCGGGTCGCCAGTCAGGACTACCAGGTAAGTTACCGACTCAGATACTACCCGGGCACAGCACCTGACTCCGACGGTGAAGATTATCCTGTCTACTTTGAGACGCATAATTTTGTGACAGGGGAAGCAGGATTTAACCTGAACTATGAGATAGCAGATTTTGAAAATACTCAGGGCGGTACCATCACTCTTTCAACGGTCACAGTGGAAAGCCATCCAGTGATACCGTAGGAAAATAAACCGCAAGAGCTGAGAGTGATAATATATCATCTCTGATGTCGGGTAAGAGGTGAAGAATACCCTTCACCTCTTGCCCGATTTTCTTGTTTAAACTTTACCCACTTACTATGATGTACAAATCCTGTTTGTCATTTACTATAGGAAAAGAAATAATATACATTGCTTTTGCTCTGTTGCAGAGATAGAATCTGTGGATAAAACGATTATTTAGCAACGATGTGGTGTTCCTTGATTACCCTCAGCTTTGCCACAAAGACCCGCGAAGGAATTCTAAAAATCAAAAAGAGTGGTGCGAAAGGAAAGGTTATCATCTCCTGTCTTCCTGGTTTCCTTATAGAAAAAAGAGTATCAATAAGGAATCCAGGAGAGCAGGATAGCTCTGAGATAGTGAGATTTTCCGCTTCAATCAGAGAGGGAAATTAATCCTGCGATATGCTTGCAACAAAGAATATTGCATTAAAAATTTATGACGTTTATTCTGCAAAAATATATAAACACAGGGTAGGAGAATATGGCGAGAGGAAAAATAGTAGTTGCAATGAGTGGCGGAGTGGATAGCAGCACTACCGCATTTCTCTTAAAGCAGGAGGGCTATGAAGTAGTAGGGGTACATTTTCAGGTCTGGCAACCCCCGCTGGAGTGGGAAAAAGCCACAACCCCACGGAAAGACCATCTTCATCGCCATTCTCCACACGATGCACTGAAAGTAGCAGAGTTGCTTGGAATACAATTATTTACCGTGGACATAGCGGAGCGGTTTCGTAAAAAGATTGTTGACCCATTTGTGAAAGAATATTTAGCCGGGAGAACCCCTAACCCGTGTGTGGTGTGCAATGAGGAGATAAAACTTACATTATTGCTCCAAAAAGCAAAAGATGTCGGAGCAGAAAAGGTAGCTACCGGACATTATGCAGTAGTGGAGTTTGACACAGCACAGGGAAGATATATTTTGCGGCGTGGAGTTGACCGCAAAAAAGAGCAGTCCTATTACCTTGGTCGACTCACAAGAGAAAAACTTCGTTTTCTTAAAACGCCACTTGGCTCAATGACAAAAGCAGAGGTCAGACGAATTGCCGAATCCGCAGGTCTACCAGTGGCTGGAAAAACAGAAAGCCAGGAACTCTGCTTTATCCCTGAGCAGGACTATCGCAGGTTTGTATCGCAATATGCTCAGCATATTCTCGGGAAAGATATTAATACACCAGGTGACATCCTGGATACCCGGGGAAACGTTATAGGCAAACATAAAGGTATTCCTTTTTATACAATTGGTCAGAGAAAGGGACTTGGAATTTCATCTCTACGACCCCTATATGTAGTGGAGATAGACCTATCACGGAATGTTATTATAGTGGGCGATAAAGAGGAGGTAATGGCGCGAGGGTTAATTGGAGAGCGTGCAAACTGGGTAAGCATAGACCCCCCAGCAACGGAAATAGAAGTAGACTGCCAGATACGATATCGTCATCCTCCGGTGAAAGCACGGGTGGAATCGTTTCCTGGGGATAAAGTAAAGGTCATCTTCTCAGCAGAGCAACCAGCCATCACTCCCGGACAACTCGCGGTCTTTTACCATCAGGATATTCTGCTTGGCAGTGCTTTTATTACCGGGGTTCTTAGATAGCGTTGGGCTCAATTTTCTGCGCTCCAGAAATCCTCAACCTCAATTCCCTCCCCCAGTTACAACCAGACCCAACACCCCCAACCGACCTAACCGACAAAACGGACCTAACCGACAAAAACCGACCCAACCGACAAAACCGACTGAACCGACTCAACGGACTAAACACTCAGAACCCAGACTCATCATCCTCAAACTCCTGGCTCACCTCAAGGAGTACTCGCTCTTCAACAAAAATAG
>JAGHBZ010000291.1 GCA_021160705.1 Candidatus Sumerlaeota bacterium | reverse complement strand
TATTACATATTTTAGATTTTTGCTCTTGGTGTGCTCGGTGAACTCTGTGGCTAAAAAGAAAAAGAGCAAGCCAAGGAGTTCTAAAGAAAGTTGTGTCCGTTTAGTCCGTTGTGTCCGTTGTGTCGGTTTAGGTCGGTTAGTCGGTTTAGTCGGTTTGGTCGGTTAGTCGGTTTATCAAGGTTCATCATCCTTATCGCCTACCACTAATCTCAAAATTCCTGAAATGTGAAAATGAGAACTGAGCTTCGCAGGTTAACTCCTATTCCTGGCTTCCTGGTTTCCTTATAGAAGAAAATATTAGGAAGCCAGGAGACCAGGAAAGGTCTGAGATAGTGAGTTCCTTCGCTTTAATCAGAAAGGAAAATTACTCCTAAATGCTTGCAACAAAGCAAAATTATTTTAATCCCGACGATTGGGTACAAGTTTTCACGGTGATAAGAAATAGGTATTGCCGTATCCATTCTTTATTTTCTTTGTCTCTATTTGGGTTAGTCCTTATTAGGTTATAGTTTCTATTTTTGTGTTCTTCTCCGAGATATAGGTAATTAGAAATCACTTCAATAAGTTATTCATTATTCCTTCGGAGTCATCTGGATGGGAATAGTTACTGTGACGGTAGTTCCTTTTCCCTTAATACCCTTGATTTTGACCTCTCCGCCCCAGGGGTAGACACGTTCCCGAATCCCGATTAAACCGAATGATTTAGGGTCATTAATTTGTTCTTTTGTAATTCCTCTGCCGTTGTCTTCAACTCTCAGAACCAGTTTTCCGCCTCTCTGGTTGAATCTGACCTTGACCTTTGTAGCATTAGCGTGCCGTGCAATATTCGTCAGCGTCTCCTGAAACACCCGGAATATCGCTGTAGAGAGTTCTTTTCCCACATCAATACTCTTATCAATGAAGAGTTCAAATTTACCACCAATCCGATTCTGGAATTCCCCAGCCAGCCATTCAATTGCTGAGGGTAATCCGAGGTCGTCCAGCACCCCTGGTCTAAGTTCCATTGAGATTCTCTTTACTGTTTGAATAGTGTTATCCACAAGATTCGCCATTGATTCTGTCTTCTCAAGCAGTGACTCTTTTTCCCTGGATAATTGATTGCGTAACCAATGAATGTCCATTTTCAATGCGGTCAATGCCTGCCCTAACACATCATGGATTTCCCGTGCAATATTAGTTCGTTCCTCTTCACGAACAGATTGTAAATGAGCTGCAAGGTTACGTAGTTGTTCGCGGGAGCTAATTAATTCCTGCTCTGCGAGTTTGCGTTCAGTGATGTCCTGCACTATGCCAATGCCGCCAACCACATTTCCTTTACGGTCAAATATAGGTGCAGTGTGCATTGAGACCATAATTTTTACTGAACTGGATGGTAGAGGGAACACTCCCTCATAATAACCTTCCCTGCAATCAAACACATCACAGAGTACCTTCTGGATTTTTCGCCCCTTTATCTTTTTTAGTTCCAGCCCGACCAATTGAGTCCGTTCGCCCTGCAGTATCTCTGCAAAACTCTCGTTACAATCTGTGATTCGCAGGTCAGAGGCATAGTGGAATACACCCACAGGGGAATAATGGAAAAGCAGTCGGTAGTGTTCTTCTCTCTCCCGCAATGCCTCCTCTGCCATAGCCCGGGCTAATGCACCACCACATTGATTGGCAAATGCCTGTAGTAGTGTTACTTCACGGCTCCCATACCTACCGGGCTTATAGCTCTGGATGGATAGCAGACCTATGGTGCGCCCCTCACTGCGTACCGGGACAAATATCAGAGACCTGGAGATGCGAGACTCAAATCCAAACGGTATAAGTTCGTGGTCGGATTTCTCATTATCACGGTTAATCAATTTGGGTTTTCCCGAGATTACATCCTTTAACCAGTGTGTGTAGTAGTATCCGTCCTCCGGGGGCACCTCCACTGGTTGGTCTGCTCCCGGTGGTGTGTCTTCGTAGTATATGCCTATGAGTTTCTGTGCATCTTCATCCACCAGGTCCAGAAAAAAGGCATCGTGTTCGAATAATTTCCTGGACTCTTCGGCAATGATTCGCCCCACTTCCCCTATACTTAAAGAAACCGTGAGTCTCTGTGAGAGCCGGCGAAGTGCCTGAAACTCTTCTTCTCTGCGTTTTCGTTCAGTAATGTCTATCCCAACACCAAAAAAGAAATCCAGTTCACCGTTTTCCTTAAGGACAGGTCTACCGTGCCATTCTACCAGCAATTCACGTCCATCTTTAGTCAACACACGATTCTCATTCAGAGTAGGCTTACGAGACTTTACCAATTTTTCAAATATCCTGGAGAGCATCTTGCGGTCACTCTCTGGCACGAAAGTCCTCAGATAATCCCTGCCCACCACCTCATCTATTGTGTACCCAAGTGCATTTAGCATTGCTTCGTTCATCATTATGGTTTTGCCATCCGGGTTGATTGCTACAAAGAAGGTTGGAGATGCCTGGACAAGAGTATCGCTGAAGGTCTTTTCCTTACGCAAACTCTCTTCTGCCTGTTTTTGCTCAGTTATGTCTTTAATCAGGTTGATTGCTTTGTTAAGTGTTCCATCCGGCTCTGATAATGGGACGGATAGAATCTCATAATCTCTTCCATCCCCGCCTTTTAGTTCTGCTCGCACCACTTTATTATTTCTCACCGCCTTTATCATAGGGCATAACTTGCAGGGTTCTTTTAGTTCCATATACTTTTCATAACACAATTCGCCAACAATATTACCAAATCTCTCTTTCATAACCTGGTTTTGAAACAGAACCCGATAGTCAACTCCGATAATATCCACTCCAATGTCAGCCCGGGCTAATCCGTCCATAAGGGTTTGCAGTTTATCTCTTTCCTCTCTGACTGCCGCTGTTGCCTGCACCCGCTCAATGGCGGTGCCCAGCTGTATTGCCACTTCCTCCAGCACTTCTACCGTCTCCAGGGGTACCATATTTTCAAGGGTATCTGCTATATGGATTAACCCAAGAATGCGTCCACCCAGCCGGATTGGTACCAGTGCTACTGACTCGTATCCAAATTCATTACAAACATTGCGGGTCTTTCCTCTAACTTCTTCTGAAACTGTTGACAGAAAACGAGTGGTTGCGTTTATATAGAATGAGCCCCCTTGTGTATAGAACGGCTGGCTGGGGTCTACATTACCCTTGATGACATTGACACACATACATTGGTCAGATTTTATTGAAAGTGGGCTTTCCAATTCATAGAACCTTCGGCTAAAGCCCATATATGACTCATAAGGTATGTTGCCGTCTTCGTCCAGCAGACGAATTCCCACTGCTTCGCAACCGGTAAATCGCTTGATTTCTAATACAAATTCTCTGAGTAGTGAATTTATCTCTCTTTGCTGGTTGGCAATCTCCAGTATGCGATGAGAGACACGGAGTGCTTCCTCTGCCTTTTTCAGGCGGAGGAGTAGAACCCCCCGGTCACTTACAAAGGCATCTACATCCCCGCTGCGCAATGCCGCCAGCGTCGCTTCGGCTTGTGCCAGTCGGGCTTCCAGTTCCTCATAACTCGGTTTCTTTTTCTCCTCGGTCATTTATCCTCCCCACTCAAATATTATCTGCTGGAGTTTATTCATTCCTGGGTGACCAACGATTACTCCTCCAGTCCCAGTGCCTCAAGCACTTTTCCCATATCACTTAGTGAGCCGACAATCATTATTGGTGTAGAGGTCCCGGATATTATTAATGTTGGTGTCACCAGGACGTTGTTCTCAAGCGCCTTCTGGTAGCCATTCATCACGTCAATGATTTCGAGTTCGCACCGTCCTTTTAGGCGTGTCTCACACAGACGATTAATCCTCTTTTTTGCCTCCCTGGAGTTCGGCTCGTCGCCTGCAATAAACAGTTTTAAGTGATATTTTCTCTCTTCCTTTGGTTT
Organism: Candidatus Sumerlaeota bacterium; assembly: GCA_021160705.1. Lineage (GTDB taxonomy): Bacteria > Sumerlaeota > Sumerlaeia > MWCT01 > JAGHBZ01 > JAGHBZ01. The sequence continues at coordinate 2,871 of JAGHBZ010000291.1, read as the reverse complement.
TCTATTTGGCTTCCTCTTGCCTTCGGCACTCATTTCGTTGCCCCTTTCCGACCTTTACGTCTCCTTTCTGGGTTTCTCTTGCGCAGAGTATCTTTGATGCTGTTTAAATTCATACCCCGTATTTTTTTGCGGATGTGTTGTAATTGTTCTTCTAATTCCTGTTCCAGTCGTAATTTTGCCAGCTCGAGTTCCGCGGTCTGGACTGCTTCACGAAGCCTGGCTGATTCTGTCTCCAGCTCCGCTTTCAAATGCTTTATCTCCCGTTCTTTCATCTTTATTTCCATCTCTCGCTGGCGTGCTTTGATTGCTTCTTTCACCTCTTGCTCCAGTCGTGCAGTACCAGTCAGCAACCCACCTTCGCCTGCATACACATCCAGTATATCGATTCCCGTGTCAGAAATCACATACTCGTGCTTCTGAGTAGAGTGAGCCGAGCCACGTGTCTTCATAACCTCGAGTATGCGATTTGTCTCTCCTACAAGGCGGACATATTCCAGACGAATCACTGTATCCACCAACGAAGAAATACCATTACCTGAAATCTCTGTAAAATCTTTCCGACCCCTGCTCTGGTTAGTAAGCAGTATGGTAATACCACGTGCCTTGCACGCATTTATCGCTCGCATAAGATAGTCAAATGCTGCCTGGCGTCCACCCATTCGCTCGCACGCTGAAATGGCATCCACAACTACATGGTCGGGGTGAAAAGCATCAATGCGGTTTAACATTTTTATCAGGTGCTCCTCGGGTCCCATTGACTCAGGATACGCAGTAATGAACTCCAGTCTGCCGGAGTTTCGTGCTGGGCGCAAATCTACACCCGCACTTAGCAGGTTATGTATCATCATCTCCTCAGATTCTTCAAAACTAACATAAAGCACTTTCTCTCCTCTTGAACAGACGCTTTCAACAAAAATTGATACAAACAGAGTCTTGCCAGTCCCCTGTTCTCCGACGAACAGAACGCAGGAGCCCCGTGGATACCCACCCCCAAGTATGCTATCCAGACGTGAGTTGCCAGTAGAGACCTTTTTGCCAAATGGTTTGTGCATCAGTCCAACTGTGGTGATTGGGACCACCACGATGCCATCCTCTGTGATGACAAATGGATATTCGTTCCGACCGTAGCTTGAGCCACGACATTTGACCACACGGAGGCTACGTGTAGTCACTCTATTGGTGACCCGCTGGTCAAGAGCAATCACGCTGTCAGCCATTGAATCCAGAAATTCTTCATAAATAGAGGGCGATGCACCCCGTCCGGGCTTCACTGTTAGAATCGCCGTCATTCCCTGCTCTCCCAACCAGTCATTAAGGGTATGGAGCTCGCTTCGCATTCGCCCCGGGTCATCAAACAGACGCAATAATACCTCAATCGCATCTATCACTATACGCTTTGCTCTCAATTCTTTACGTTTGCCGTCTATAATGGCAAGCAAGCCTTTCAAACTAAACTTGCCACTGATGACGGTGTCCGGGCTAACCCGTGCCTCCATCAGGAAGAGTTTATTTTTGCGTTCAAGTGACGCCAGGTCCCAGCCAAGTGTAGCTGCGTTCTTTCGTATTGCCTCTGCACTCTCCTCAAACCCTATGAAGATACCCGGCTCCCCGTTAAGTGCACCCCGGTAAAGGAATTCCAGCCCTAAGACGCTTTTGCCAGTCCCGGACGCACCCACGATGAGCGCTGTCCTTCTTGCAGGCAATCCACCTTCAAGAATCTCGTCAAGCCCCTGAATGTGGGTACGGACTTTCTGGAGCGGTTTTACTTTTCTCCGCTCTGCACCGGCTGGAGATGGCTTACTTCGCCTCTTTGTTCGGTTTGCCTCCATTAGGTTTACTTACCCTCCTTTCGGCTTGGTTACTCATACTGTAGCAATACTCTGAATTGTTTCACTAAGAGTAATATAAAAAATTCCATTTCTTATTCCCTTTATCACATTTGCGGTTCTCCTACTTTATGGCTTTTCACACCAATAAGTCAAGCGTTGATTTACTTCTTTGTTAAAGGCAAACACGACTAATTTGCTTCTTCTCACTTCTAAGCAATCAACAATCTACTTCAGTTGAAGAAATGGTCTTTATTTTTGGAGGAAGTTCAGACTCAAGTAAGACAAAAACCACACACACCATTAACTCCAAATCTCTGCGTTCACCACCACGGTACTTCATTCACATCTCTTTACTACCTATAGCAAAAAAAGCATTGAACAGTGAGAGATTTCTTCATCTCTACTATTAAAATGCCACATATACCAGGGCTTTTACCATTAGCTATTAGGATGTCTCAAATTTTCCCGCATTTGCCAGTTATCATTCCTGCTCTTGGGTGGAATCTTAACCGTATGAAACCAATACTGCACCAGCATTTTCATAGTATTGATAAGCCCATCAAAAGTGACTGGCTTAGTAATGTAGGAGCTTGCCCCCATCTTATATGTCTGCAGGATGTCCTCCTCTGATGAGGATACTGTCAGTACCACTACGGGAATATCCTGCAGTTCAGGGTCAGATTTTATCTCTTTAAGGACCTCGTACCCATTTTTCTTCGGCATATTCAGGTCAAGCAGAATCAAGTCTGGACGAGGAGCACTCTTAGGAGTCTGGTATTTGCCCCGACGCTTCAAATAGTCCATCAACTCATCCCCATCCTCTACACAAATTAAACCCTCAACCAGATTGCATTTTGCCAGTGCATCCCGGATTAGTATTCGGTCATCAGGGTCGTCTTCCGCCAACAAAATAATAATTGTTTTTTTTCCGTTATTCATTATACCTTCCCTATGGGGTGGGGAAAGGGACACGCAATGATAAGCACACCCCACCTTATCACCCCGTTATTACTAAAGTCAAAATTTCCTTACACCCTTATTC
>JAGHBZ010000140.1 GCA_021160705.1 Candidatus Sumerlaeota bacterium | reverse complement strand
TCATTATCCTTATTGCCTACTACTAATCTCAAAATCTCTAAAATATGAAAATGAGAGCTGACCTTCACAGGTTAACTCCTATCTCCTGGTTTCCTCGCTTCCTGATAGAAAAAAGAACATTAATAAGGAAGCCAGGAGACCAGGATAGGTCTGAGATGGTAAGATTTTACGCTTCAATCAGAAAAAGGAATTAGGACTACGATATACTTGTAACAAAGTAAATCCTGAACTTTAGTGATTCTGAGGCTTGCCCCCTAAAGCTTATTTTACTTCTTGATTATTTTGATAGTTTGTATTTCAATTAGATTTATTAATTTTTATATATGGAGAAGAGAAATGAAACTTAATAAAACAGGATTTGCGGTAGCAGCGGGGATACTCTGGGGAGCGACGGTTTTTCTTGCGACCTGGTGGATTATTGTCCGTGGCGGTACCGGAGAGAATATCGCAAAGCTGGGGAGGTTCTATCTGGGCTACGAGCCAACTCCCGTTGGAAGCATAATTGGGCTTATCTATGGTTTTATCAATGCGTTCATCGGCGGATATATCTTTGCGGCGATATACAACGCATTTTGTGGTAAATCGCCAGAATCAGCCCCAGCAGAGAGCCCAGCAGAGAAACCGACCACTGAGTCAGGTGAATAATCTCTTTTGTCCGGTGAGTCAGGAACTGAGCATTCTGAGTTTTACAGTAAGTGGAGATGGAAGAGAAGTTGATTTATTATTCCCGTGGTAATAAAAGTATTATGCATCTCTGGATAAATGGATAATAGTTGGTAGCACAGAGAAGAGAGATAATGAAAGTAGTATGTGTGATACCAGCCCGCTATGGTTCAACGAGATTTCCGGGTAAGCCGCTGGCAGAGCTTGGGGGGAAACCGCTTATCCAGTGGGTGTATGAGCGAGCAACAAAATCAAAGAAAATAAGTAAGGTCTATGTAGCAACAGATGATGAGCGAATTGCAGGTGTGGTGCGCGGGTTTGGTGGGAATGCAATAATGACGTCGCCGGAATGTAGGACCGGCTCTGACAGGGTAGCTGAGGCGATAAGTCAGATAGACGCAGAGATAGTGGTGAACCTTCAGGGTGATGAGCCATTGATTGACCCACAGAGTATTGACCTGAGCATTCAAGGGTTGATTGACTCTCCCGCGTGTATGGTCTCCACGACAGCGGTGGCAATACGTGATATTAAAGAGTTTGAATCCCCAAATGTGGTCAAAGTGGTTTTTGACAGGGAAGGCATAGCGCTATATTTTTCACGGTCGCCGATTCCGTCGATAGCACGTCGGGAATTACATAAAGAATCTTCAGAGGTGCTGGGATATAAGCATCTGGGGCTATATGTATATCGGCGTTCAGCACTTGAGCGATTCTGTCAAATGCCACCAACTTACCTTGAAGAAGTTGAGAAACTTGAGCAATTGCGCTTTTTGGAGAACGGGATAAAAATAAAAGTTGTTATTACTGAGTCCGATTCACCGGGCATTGATACACCAGAGGAATTAGAGGCGCTGCGGAAAAAGTTATTCAGTAAATAAAATAAGAGTGAGATGTCTGCGGGGCAGGGATGACAAAGTATATATTCATAACCGGAGGTGTGGTCTCCTCGCTGGGGAAGGGTATTGCCTCAGCCAGTATAGGTGCATTACTTGAATCGTATGGGCTGAAGGTAACACTTCAAAAGTGCGACCCGTACATCAACGTAGATGCCGGGACAATGAACCCATATCAGCACGGCGAAGTGTATGTGACGGAAGATGGGGCAGAGACTGACCTTGACCTTGGGCACTACGAGCGATTTACCAGTGCTGAGATGAGCAGAGATAATAACGTGACTACCGGACAGATTTATGGTTCGGTGATTGAAAAGGAGCGCAAAGGTTCGTATCTTGGGGCGTGTGTGCAGGTGGTTCCCCATATAACCGATGAGATAAAGTCGCGGATTTTTCGTCTGGCGGAACGCGAGTCTTATGATGTGGTTATCACTGAGATTGGGGGTACTGTAGGCGACATAGAAGGACTACCATTTCTTGAGGCAATTCGCCAGATTCGGCACGACATAGGACGGGAGAACGTGCTATATATACATCTGACGCTTGTGCCATTAATCAGGGTAGCCGGTGAGTTAAAGACCAAACCCACGCAACATAGCGTTAAGACGCTGAGAGAGATTGGAATCCAGCCCGACATACTGTTGTGCCGAACCGAGCGTGAGTTCACCGATTCAGCGCGGGATAAAATCGCACTTCATTGTAACGTTGATAAGGATGCGGTGTTTCAGGCGGTTGACGTGAACGAAATTTATCGGATACCGTTGATGTTTAACGAACAGGGGCTTGACCGATTGATACTCAATCGTCTGGGTCTAAAGCCGAATAATTCTCAGAACCTCCACGCCTGGATAGAGTTGAATGAAAAGATTTCAGCACTTAAGGAGAAGGTCTCAATTGCAGTGGTGGGGAAATACATAGAGTTACAGGACGCATATAAGAGTATATATGAAGCATTGCGTCATGGTGCTTTTGCCAATGATACAGCACTGGAGATAAAGAGGGTAGATTCAGAGTTAATCACCCGAGAGAACGTGGGGAGTATCCTTAAAGATGTAAGTGGTATACTAATTCCCGGTGGGTTCGGCACACGAGGGATTAACGGCAAGATAGAAGCAGTGAGATTTGCGCGGGAACGTAATGTGCCATTTCTGGGGATATGTCTGGGGATGCAGTGTGCGGTGATTGAATTTGCCCGGAATGTCTGTGGATTGTCGGAAGCTGACAGCACAGAGTTTAATCAGTCAACACCACATCCCGTGATAGATATTATGGAGGCACAGAAAGCAATAATCGGACTGGGTGGCACTATGCGATTGGGTGCATATAAGTGTAGGTTGGAGGAGGATAGTTTTAGTTACCGTGCTTATCAGCGGAGAGAGATAAGTGAACGCCATCGCCATCGCTACGAATTGAACACAGAGTATCGGGCATTGTTTGAGAGTAAAGGGCTAAAAATCGTTGGGACGACACTTGAGGAGACATTAGCGGAGATAATAGAGATTCCCGAACATCGGTGGTTTGTGGGATGTCAATTTCATCCGGAGTTCAAATCCAAGCCAATCAGAGCACATCCTTTGTTTAAGGCATTTATTCGGGCGTCCATTGATTTCAAAAATTCAAAGTGAGGTAACTTAAAATGAGTTTGTCAGAGGCAGAATTAAAGGAGCGACTTAAAAAGGTTAAGATGCTTGTCACAGATGTGGACGGTGTTATGACCGACGGAAGTATCTTTCTGGGAGTAAATGAGGAGCTGAAGAAATACAATACACTTGATGGTGCAGGGGTAAAATTTTTGATACGGAATAATATAAAAGTAGTGGTCATCACGGGACGCGAGTCGCCGATTGTGTTTCGGCGAGCAAGGGAATTAGGCATAGACGAGGTGCATCAACGCGCTCTGAAGAAACTTCCAGTGTTTGAGGCGATGCTTAAAAAATATAACCTTTCACCAGAAGAGGTAGCCTGTGTAGGAGATGATTTACCTGACCTCCCGCTATTAAGGCACGCTGGGGTGGCGTTTGCAGTAGCCAACGCTACTGATGAAGTTAGGGAGCACGCCCATTATGTTACACAAGCCAGAGGCGGAGAAGGTGCACTTCGTGAAATTGCGGAATTAATTCTAAAAGCTCAGAATAAGTGGTCGCAGGTGGTGAATTCATACCTTGAGTAGTAAGGAATTCTGGAAAAAACTCCGAAAGCGAACTCGAAGAGCACGACATTTTATTGCCTATCTTGTTGTCAGCGCACTGCATTGGTTTTTCTGGATGTTGCCAATCAAATGGGGAATTTATATTGGTGGTCTTCTTGGTCGGGTCGGCTATTATCTGGTTTACTGGGAGCGCAATCGCACATTAAACAATCTTCGGATGGCACTTGCAGGAGAGAAACAGGAAAAGGAGATTCAGAATATTGCCAAGAGAGTGTTCATTAATTTAGGTTACTCAATGGCGGAGCTTGCTTATCTTCCCCGACTTGGAGCCGAGTATCTGAAGCGACATATAAAGTTAGAGGGAAAGAATTATTTCAACGAGTTTCAACGAGAGGGGAAAGGCTCGCTTGCCATAACCGGACATTTTGGCAACTGGGAGTTAATGGGGGCATATTTCAGCCAGATAGAACAATCAAAGTTTTCAGTGATTGCTCGAAGTCTCTCTAATGAATATCTTGACCGAATTTTGATGAGAAATCGGCGTAAATGGGGCGTGAGAGCATTGCCACGTGGTAATTCTGCAACTGCGTTTCTGCGAGCTATTCGGGGTGGTCAGACCGTAGGTATACTTGCAGACCAGGATACACGTGGCGAAGGGATATTCGTGAACTTTCTTGGACGCCCGGCATATACACAGACGGGACCTGCGGTAATTGCACTTAAGTGGGGGATTCCATTGATACCGGTTTTTATTGTTCGCTCCCCGCACAATCCTCTTCAACACACTATTTATGTAGAACCACCTCTCTCATTTGAGTTGACAGGAGATTGGGATACCGATATAAGAGTAATCACTCATTTGTTTAGTGAAAAGATTGAATCTTATATCCGACGTTTCCCGGACCAATGGATGTGGTTTCACAGACGTTGGAAAACTGCTCCACGTCAGGGGAGTGTCGCACAAAAAGAAAGAAGAAAATGAGGATTCTACATATAAAACTCGTAATTTTTCTATCTCTGGTACTACTCGTAAGTGGTTGTGGAGAGATTGAGTTTCTTGCCAGTGGGATTGGTGGGGAGGCTGAAGAGGAACATATTATTCTGAAGTCGCCACGTTATTTTCTTTATACTCAGGGCAAAAAAGATAAGCTTATTTCCGCTGAAGAAGGCACGCTCTTTGAGAAACGTATGATATTGGAGCTTCATAAGATAAAAATAAAGTTTTTTGAAAACGGTACTTATGTAGCAGAGTTAACTGCGGACTCCGGGACGGCATTTTTGCGAGATTCACCCCAAATGAAACGCCTCAAGGACGATTTTATACTTCAAGGTAATGTGCTTTACAGAAACGTGGATGGCTCGGTCTTTAAGACAGATTCATTAGTGTGGGATAATGCGAAACAGAGGTTGGTATGCGACTCAAAGTTCTATATGGAACGCCCCACGGATAAGGGAGTCGTGGTGATTGAAGGCAAAAAATTTGAAACCGATAAGACACTTTCTAAATGGAAAGATTACGGGGCATCCATTCGATTAAAGTCCAAGAAGAAATGAGGTGTAAGGATATGGAAAAAAATCGGCGAGCAATTTACTGTGGGGTTTTATTAGTGGTGTGGATAGGGATATTTTCTGTAGTGATAGGGGGTAGTGAGGAACTCACCACACCGCCGGTGCGCACTTCATCGGTACCACAACTGGGTAAACAAAGCGTCTGGGTGGATGAGTTAGGAAAAATCTTCGGCGCTCACTTCTCCCTGACGACTAATTCCGAGAAAGGACGTATAAGCTACGAACTCGGAGATAAAGAAGGGTTGAAATATTTTCTGGCAAAATCCAGTGTGCACGTTAAAAGTGAGTCCTTTGAAATCAAATGCGACAAACTTGAATATATAGGGGATAAGAAAATAATCATTGCGTTGGGTTCGCCGGTCTTTCTTCGCCAGAAGGGTATTACTGCTACGTGTGGCAGGTTTGTGTATGCTACTGAGAGCAAACGTTCTGAGTTGACAGAAAATCCAGTTATTTTCAGTAGAGACGCCACGGGTAGATTGGTAAAGACTGTTGGGAATAAGATTTATATAGAGGAAGGTGCTAAAGGGAGCGCATCAGTGATGGTGGAAGGGAATGCACAGCTCAATATTCAAAGCCCGGTAAAGAAAGAAAAACCATCACCTACCCCAACTCCAGAAGGCCCGATTCGGATTGACGAAACGACCTTAGATAAACTCAAGGAAGTGGAGCTCACAAAATAGCAATGGATTCGCCACTGGCGAGTCTGAACATTATATCTGTGAGCGGATAATGTGCATAGAGTCTGGGAAAGAAGGCGGATAAATGAACGTAATAGTAACTGGATGTGCAGGATTTATAGGCTCCAGTCTTGCCGAACGACTCCTTCAGCAAGGACATTCCGTTTTAGGCATTGACTGTTTCAGCGATTTTTATCCCCGTAAGATTAAGGAAGAGAACTTAAAACCTTTACAGGATTATGAGCAGTTTCAATTAGTCGCAAAGAACCTGCTGGAGCTGGATTTGTCAGAGCTGGTGAAACCTACAGATGCAGTGTTTCATCAGGCGGCACAGGCAGGTGTACGGAGCAGCTGGGGTTCACAGTTTGAAATCTATACCGAGAACAATATTCTTGCCACTCAACGTCTACTGGAGTCGCTTGTAGGAACCGAGATTCCACTGATTTACGCCTCATCCTCGTCAGTATATGGAGAGACGACCCAGCTTCCGATGCGAGAAGACCATCCCACGCATCCACGTTCCCCTTATGGTGTAAGTAAACTTGCCGCTGAACATCTCTGTCAGCTTTACTGGGAGAACTATGGAGTTCGCTGTGTTGCGCTTCGTTACTTTACGGTTTACGGTCCCCGACAACGTCCGGATATGGCTTTTCATCGGTTCATTCGTGCAATGCTCACTGGAGAGGAGATTGAGATATATGGTGATGGTGAACAGACACGGGACTTTACATTTATTAGCGATGCAGTGGAGGCAAATTTACGTGCTCTTGCATCAAAGAAATGGGGAGAGGTCTATAATATTGGGGGTGGTTCCCGAATAAGCATTAATGCGAGCATTAAACTCCTTGAGTCAATCCTCGGCAAAAAAGCAAAGCTACGGTACAAAGCCCCTCAGCGAGGAGATGTGACTCACACATACGCGGATACTCATAAGGCTAAAAATGACCTGGGGTTTGTCCCAAAGACTTCACTTCAGGATGGACTGACTGCTGAAGTGGAGTGGATTCAAAAAGTCGTTTTACCATTGCTTACACAATAACAAATAATATTGAGAGGATTTTCAGAGCAAGCCCATTTATTAAGAATCTCATTCTTACTTTTTCCTGTTATTTTTTGACAGAAGTTCATCCTCCCTTGAATGAACAAATCCTTCACTATATTGACCTCTTAGCTCTGTGACGCTTATTTCAACCCACCTGAACTCCGGAATGCTCTCCGGGTCATTAATAACATTTTCTATATAAGAATAAGATTTACCAATCTGGGTTGCTCGAGTCTTTATGTGTGGATGCAACCGATTTTTTATCTTGTAATTACTTAACGTTCTGGTATATCCCTATTAATTTGAGTCAGTTATTTTCCTTAAAAGATAAAATTTATGGTGTTAGGGTGTAATGAAAAATGAAGCGCACTGCGAAAAATAAAAGCAATCTGGTGCGGTTTGGTGTTGCGCTTGATAGGGGATTGCTGGAGAGATTTGATACCCTTTTGCGCTCCCTCCATTACACGAATCGCTCAAAGGCAATTGCTGACCTGATTCGGGAACGGCTCGTGGAGGAAGATTGGTTAAAGGGCAACAAAATGGGCGTGGGGGTTATTACTCTGGTGTATGACCATCATAAATACCAGCTGGATAATAAGCTTATTGATATTCAGCACCATCATCTTGGACTGGTACTCTCAAGTATGCACGTTCATCTGGATAAAAATCTATGTCTGGAAATCCTGGCGGTACGTGGAAACGCGGTCTCTATCAAGAAACTGGCTGGCAAACTCGGTGGTCTGAAAGGCGTAAGACATACTTCTATCTCTTTCACTACAACGGATTTAGACACTTAAGTGGTCACATCTGGAGAAGACGAAAACAAACATCTGGAAAGCATATTAAGAAAGAAATGCTTTGTGTCCACAGGCGCTGATGCATTTGTTTTTTTAGCCCAAATCCATTAAAATACCCTGATAAGATAGCCAAGAAAAGCTGCTTTATTTCAAATGTTGTGCGGTTCAGTAATAGAATCATTAAAGACTCCTTATTTCACTTTTAGCGGACAGGATTTATGTAAATCCTGCCGAGATTAAACGTGCAGTTTGCCTTGTAATTTTGGTTATACTTTCACTTCACGTTTTTGTTAAGATATAGTGCAAATG
>JAGHBZ010000146.1 GCA_021160705.1 Candidatus Sumerlaeota bacterium | reverse complement strand
CTCATTGATAACCCAATTCAGGGATTCATCCAGTTCCTGCACAGGTCTAACGCTGAGAGGGGAATAGACAGACCAGCCACTCCCGATTGGATGAAGCAGAAGAATATCAACTACACGTTCGCCCTGGCTGAGCACATAACTCAGACGCGCAATATAGTCCTCCAGATATTTGTTATACTCCCACCAGGGCTGTTGAAAAAAGAGATTTGGCGGATAGTCGCGTTTTCGTTCGCCACGCATTGAATATAAGGCGAGATGCGGATTGACAAAATTTATCCCGTGAACAAAATGCCAGTCTACAATCCATTTTCTATCTTTAAAGCTCAGGTTTTGTCCAGCACAGCCAAACATCTCGGACAAGACACGTTCCCTGCCCAGCTGGTGTGCCACACTACTTATCTGTTTTGCTGTCAGGTTGCCCTGGATATTCCTGCCAAGGTGGTCAATACCGGGTTGATGCATATATTCATAATGAGGCATTGCAGAGCCTATCCATTGAATCTGCTCAAGTATTGAATCTTCTTTCATAAAATGCCCTGTGAGTAGCAGATGATTCTTCTCGCACCAGTTATAAATTTGCTGAGTGAATGATTCCACAAACAGGTGTGTGATTGTTCGCCAGTAGTCAAACCGGATTTTATGAAAATTGCCTGTATCAAAGAAAAGTTCTGTCAGATGGTCAAGGATTGAGTACCCGTTTTCTTGCATAAATCGCTTTGGGAATTCATCAGTCCAGGGCAGGGAGGGGCTTGGCAGAGTGAAGAAAGAAATGCTCGGCTCATCAGTGAAAATCCCCGGCACTCGCCCGCAAAAATGGGCACTGAATCGGCTGGCATAAGCCTGGTGTGTACATTTAATAAACTCTTTCACGGTCTCTGGATTGAGCAAATCAACATAACAGGTACCGTTAAACCACGACTCTCCAGGGGGACTGGTATAAACATAAAAGCAGAGCTCCTTGCCTTGATGAAGTTCAGCCTTAAGAAATTTATAATTAGTCTTTTCTTCAATACCTATGAGATTTTCTTCTTTACAGGTGGGATTAGTTGTCAGTGTTGTCTCCTGGTTTCTGATTTTTGATTTTGCGTTTTTCATCTGGAGTAGCACTAACGCCTTGAGACGAAACTTCTCGCTCTGTGCAGGTACAATACCACCAGCAAATCCACTTGGCCATTTATACTCATCATAGAGCCAGGCAAAAAGCCCTGACCTCTCTGCCTCTTCTATGCATACTCGTACACACTCCATCCACTCCGAAGAAAGATAACGAGTAATTAGCCCAAGACGTGCATGCATAAAAAACCCACCCCACCCGCCACTCTTTATCAGTTTGATTTGCCGTTTTAGTTCTTCCGGCTTCAGGTCATCATTCCAAGACCAGAAGGCAACACTACGATATTTTGTCTCTGGTTGCTTGAACTTCTCTTTGAGCAATTCCATAAATTACTTTTCTCCTTTTCAAAACTAAATTTCGTATATTACTCGCCGATTGAAAATCCCTACTAAGAATGATGAATTCAACAGGGAACACAAAGAATAAACAAGTTAAAAATCCTGAGAATCCTGGATACTGGTGTCAATTTTTTCTTTGTTAAAATCTCTTTTGTGAGAATCATATTTTTAAAGCGCCACTTGATATTCCACGAATGAAAGTTCTTGTGGCAATGGAAAACACCAGAATTAAAGGTATAGATGCAATAATGTAACCCGCAAACATCACTCCGTAATTCGCACCATACTGTCCAAAGTATGTAAGTAATCCCACAGGCAGAACAAATTTTCTGGCGTCATTCAGGGTAACATACGGCCACATAAACTCATTCCAGGTCCATAGTAAGTTCATAATTGCCACTACGCCGAGTATAGGTTTGGAAAGCGGGATAACCAGATGCCATAGAATCTGATATTCCTTTGCACCATCAATGGCAGAGGCGTCGAACAGGTCGCGTGGGATAGTCCCAAAAAAGGCACTTAACACAAAAATTGCGAACACCTGTCCACCACTAATATATGGTAATATTAATACCCACCGAGTATCTAACAGGCTAAGTTTCTTTGCAATCATAAAAGTCGGAACAAGGGTCAGGACACCGGGGACCATTAATAGGCTAATAATGGCGTAGAAGAGAAAATCACGCCCAAAGAACCTGAAACGAGTAAATACATAGGAGGTGATACTGGCAAGGAAGAGCACACCAATCAGACTCAACCCACTTACTATTATACTGTTGAGGATATAAAACTTCACTCCATTCCAGGCCTCCAGGTAGTTCTCTGGATGCAGTGGCAGTGAGATGCTCCAGAAGTTGCGGTAAAATTGTCCGACACTCTTAAATGAGGTCAATACCATAAATATAAACGGGTAAAAAGTTAATATTAACAGTATCATTAACAGGAGATGTGCAAGTGGTCTTTTTAACATTCTTTAAAGTTCCTTTATTGGTCTGAATAGCTTCATATTTAATATAGTAAGACCAAGCATCATAACAAAAATAAATAGCCCGATAGCACAGGCATAGCCCATCTCGTTAAATGAGAATCCACATAGATACATCCACAACCCGGGTACCATCGTCTCGTATCCCGGACCCCCTCTGGTTAGAATTAGAAATATCTCATATCCCTGCATAACAGCAATGATAACCAGAATAAGGATTAATCTGACCTGTCCGAGAATAAGAGGCAATTCTATTGAGAAAAATCGTCTGAAGCTACTTGCTCCATCAATTGCGGACGACTCCAGAACCGATTCAGATATGTTCATAAGACCGGCATAAAAGATAAGAAGTGCAAACCCAGAGACAAAAGGAAACCCCACACCAATAATGGAGAATAGGGCAATATGTGGGTCGCTAAGCCAAGCTCGTTTCAGATTGCCCAGTCCTATGGCGTCAAGGAACGCAGATAAAATCCCTGCATCTGAATATATATAGTTCCAGATTAAAATGGTCACAATGAATGGCACAATCATTGGCACAACAAAAAGTACTCGGTACAGGTATCTTTGTCGTTCGCTTCTCAGATGAAAGATTACTACTGCAACAATCAGAGGCACAATAATCTTTATGGTTATGGAAAATAGCATCACAATTATTAGGTTGCACATCCCTTTCCATAAAATCCAGTCCGAGAGCATACGTTTGAGGTTTCCCAGTCCAATAAACTCCTCTACTCCACCAGGACTCCATTTATAAAATGCGTGCCGAAATGCTGAGAAGACCGGCCAATAATTAAATATTATTAACAACGCAAATGTTGGGAGCAGGGCTAAATATATCCACAATGAGTTTTTCTTAATCATCTTTCCACATCCTTTTTGTGTCCTTCAGATAAGCGGAAGCACGGCTCTGGCAGATTCTTCGGTTCTTTGAACTTGTGTTGTCTTATCATCTCATCCGCAACGTTATGAAAATAGCGTCCCATCTCCTGCATAAAATCCTCCAGCGAGATACCCCCGTTAAGATATAAATCAATCATACGCTGATGATGGTCATTGAAGCGGTGAGAAAACGTATACATCCATTTTGCGGAGCAATACCGACGTTTTATTATTTCAGCGAACGGCTTTAAATTCTCCGCCATAGGTGCCCCCCGGATATTGGGGATAAACATTCCGGCTTCGTTGACGATTCGTGCAGCATTCCTGGGTTCTGTGAGGAACATCAAAAAATCTATTGCAATATCCAGTTCATCGTCATCAACCGCTCGCCGGGTTATGTGGAATTGATTAGCAGCTCCACCAATAACACTTTCCTCCACCCCGCAACAATACCGTGAGTACTTCTTAGTGATAGGCGGTAAGTAGCTAACTCCCCAGCGGAAGTCTATTAATGGGTCTAATTGCAAACGCCGAACAAACCAGCTGCCGTTCCAGAACATAGCCGCTTTTTGCGTAATAAATAGCCGATTCAAATCCGAGTGCGATAAATCCAGCTGCCAGTATTGTCGCCATTCCTTCATTATTCGCCAGACTTCACGATAACGTGGATTATTCGGAGCAAACCACCCCTTTTTTATCAACCAACATAATTCCTCTGCTGTTAAATAACCCTGGTAGTACTCTTCTTCTATTGGTGAAGCCTTTTTATAATCAATCCTGTTCAGGACTTCGTAAAAACATTGGTCAAATAATAAATCCTGTGCCCAGTCCTGATACATATTTGGTGGAATTAACATCGGGATATAGCCTGCCTGTTTTAAT
>JAGHBZ010000157.1 GCA_021160705.1 Candidatus Sumerlaeota bacterium | reverse complement strand
TCCTTACTCAGGAGGACTCTACCCATCCAACTGCAAAATCTGGGTTTAATCTTGAAGCTCGCTATCCAGATTACAAACTCGAATTTTACCATCGTTGCAACAAGGAATTTACAGAGAAGCAGTTAAACATAATAAAGGAACTCTACAAATGGATAAGAAAACACATAGAAAACAAATAGAAGAGATAGTGCGTACATTTCTTGAGGAGACTCAAAAGCTTATACGAGTAAAAGCAGCTTATTTATTTGGCTCAGTACTAAGGGATAACTTCACCGAATACAGCGACATAGACATTGCCATAGTCTCAGAGGACTTTACTGGTTTCCGATACGAAGACCGCCACCTCCTCAATCCGTTAATCCTCAGGATAAACCACAATATTGAAGTCCACCCCCTTCGCCCGGAAGAATTTAATGAATCCAACCCCTTTGTTCAGGAAATCATAAATACAGGCGTGAGAATAATATAAACCCACAGTCAGGTTTAGGGGTCTGAGATAGAAAATGATATTTATCCTCAATGCAGGAGGATTAGTTTCCCTATTGGAGAAAGGAGGGGCTAAATTTTATCAAAGCAATTTTCTTCCCACTGCCGGGCTTTCTCATAGTATTTAAAGAGACGCTCACGTCGGCGAAACTCAGGGGTATGGTAAACTAATCTCCCTGAGGGTGTTAGTCGTGGCGGTATGATAGAATGTAGCATCTCATGATATATGATGTACTCCATAAAATAGGAGGGCACACGTTTATTATCAAGTCTTGGATTGACCCTGATTAGACGATGCGTCTCGTCATAGGCAGCAAACTGGATGTAGCGGAATGAGCGTTTGCGACGCCGTCTTTTATGTTCGGTTTTATCTGATGCTACGGTATCTAATCGACCACGTGGTAATGACCAGCTTATGCGGACACGAAGTTTTCCCTGAAAATATTCCCGATTAACCTTTTTCAGCACCTCAGCAAGATTAAAATATTTACCTTTGACCACCAGCCGTCTTGGCGCAGAAGGTGAACGAATCTTATGCCAGTTCTCATAAATAAATCGCCTGATAATTGTCCTATTTTTCTGCGTTGCGCGTCGGATAAATTGACCCACCGCTTCAATGACCTCTGGTGGTGCCTGCAGGAAAATACGGTTGATGCTTACATTTATCTCCTTGCGCCCTGCAGGGTCTTTGGGTCTTGCCCTGGGATAGGTCACATTAAGTAAACTACTGACATTATCGTTGATTCGTAGATTGAGACGCCTGCCACAGATTCGCTCAAGCCGCAATTTAAATTTTTGTTCCGAAACTTCTAAATCACAATCTTTTCTCTTATATGTTAAGGACTTTTCGGGAACGGACTTCATTCGGGTACTACAATTTGAAAAAACTATAATAATTATCCATATACGTGCTTACTCCTGTCAAATATGTTTTATAGGAATGAAATGCTTCAAAAGAAGGTAAGTAATTTAAGCCCCTGAACCCTAATGTGCTGATTTGTTAATTACCCATCCTGAGTGTCCTGTATGATAGCAATTAGATTTGATGAGGAAAGAGTACCTGAATAATTCACCACAGAGTAGACAGCCTCATTGTTTCTTCTTATCCA
Organism: Candidatus Sumerlaeota bacterium; assembly: GCA_021160705.1. Taxonomy (GTDB): domain Bacteria; phylum Sumerlaeota; class Sumerlaeia; order MWCT01; family JAGHBZ01; genus JAGHBZ01. The sequence goes on along the minus strand of JAGHBZ010000157.1, from coordinate 8,277 downwards.
ATAAATGTGTTCAGCAAATCTAAGTGGTCGAGTAAGAGTCTTGTAACGAGGAAATTTTGTCTAACCACCTCTTTGCCCTTTCTTCCCATCTCACGTGCCATCTCGGGCTCTCTCAAAATCTTCAGAACCTTTTCTGCTGCTCCACTTATATCCTCAGGATTTACCAGGAATCCATTCTCCCCGTCTCTAATTTGAAGGGGTATTCCCCCGACATTGGAAGCCACTACAGGTCTTTCTTTCCAGAGTGCCTCAGTGACGGCGAGTCCAAATCCTTCACGGATAGACTTCTGAATAATCACCGCAGAGACTCGTTGCAATACATTTACCAGAATATTATTTTCGCTGGTGATAAGGATGACGTCTCTCTTCTCGGTAAGGCGATTGGCTTTTCGCCTGATTTTTTCGTATATCTTCCAGCCCTCCGGGTCATCGGTAGCCATACTTCCACATAGCACAAGTCTACAATCCACCTCCTCCTTTACAAGCTTATAAACCTCCAGCACGCCTTCAGGGTCTTTCCATTTATCAAATCTCGAAATCTGAGTAAGGATTGGCTTATCGGTGGGGATATCGAACTTTTTGAGAAACTTTGCGATTAATTGGGGTTGAAGGTCAATATTTTTGGGAGATAGCGGGTCAATCACAGGTTGGATGATTCTTTGTTCCACCGGTAAGTCTTTCTTTTTATATTGCTCCGAGCTCAATATCACGAGGTCGTATCTGAGGATGAAACTACTAAGAAATTCCCAGAGCTCCTGATTAGGAGTTGATAAATCCACGTGACAACGCCAAACCCAGGGTTGTCTTTTTCTATAAAATTTAATGAGCGGAAGGGGCTGAGGGTCATGGATAATAACGCAATCGTGGTCAATATGAGTATAGAGCGAGAAGTCTTCGTTTGCCTGTAGATAGAGTTTCTTTTTCATCTCGGATAGATTAATTCGGTCTCCCTGAAGTCCATTATGGAACTTTTTAGTTATGTTGAAGAAATCCGGGTTACCGTGAAGAATTCGCCAGCCAGTGTTAACCCCGATGTCATTCATCAATGGGATGAGGGACTCAAGGATTTCCGCTACCCCGCCACCCTGGTAAGTAGAATTGACGTGAACTATATGTTTTCCATAAAGTCTTCTTGCTTTCCTGTGAATTGAAGAGATAACTTCAGGCTCTACAATTTCTCTATAATCCTCCAGACAATGCATAATCTTCCCTTTCCAGTTCTTTCAATAATAATCTAACTTCCCCGACAGACTCAGCGGTATACTTCGCCTGCGACGGACTCAGCCCGACCTTGATAGAATATGCACCCTCAGGGAGCGCTCGAAACATATCCTCATCAGTCAGGTCATCGCCGACCGCAAGGATGAAATCCCATTCTTTCTTTGAAATCCATCTGAGCGAAGCTACTCCTTTAGTAATACCAGGGCTCTTAATCTCTATCACTTTGTTTCCCTCAAGGACTCCGAGGTTCAGATTCTCGGTAAGGTTAATAAGAGCGTCCTTGAGTTCCCTGACCCTGACTTCAGCGAGGTCTGGCAGGGTTCTGCGATAATGCCATACGAGTGAGAAATCTTTTTCTTCAAGGAACGAGCCGGGCGTCCTGTCAACATAGAGTTGCAGTATTGGACGAATCTCATCTTTCCAGTCGCTTCGCATTGGCTCCAGGGTCGTCCACTCTGCTCCTCGCTCTTTATACCATACACCGTGTTCAGCAATTAGCCCCACATTAAGCGAGCCGAACCATCTATCCAGGGTCTCTTTATCACGACCACTTATGAGAACCACCTCATTATGCGGGTTTCGTGCCAATGCGTCAATCTGCTTGAGCAATTCATAATCAGGCTGTGCCTTTTCGGGTCGCTCTGCAAAAGTTATAAGTGTTCCATCATAATCCAGTAGCAAGAGACGGCTGGTGCTTTTTTGATAATCATTGATTATCCGCTTCTTGACCTCCAGCGAGAGTTTCCGCTCCAGCAATTTAGCCTGAAGCTTTTTAAACGCACTCAGCCGTTCCATAAAATCCTGTGACCACTGCACTACATTATACCGACGCAATCTCTTTTGCATTTCTCTATTTCGAGCCATTTGCTCCTCAGGTGAGAGCTCCAGGGCTTCCTTAATCTTATCGGCAACTGCTTCCTTATTGTTAGGATTGACGATGAGCGCCTCACCCAGCTCAGCAGACGCACCCGCCATCTCACTGAGGATTAACACGCCCGGGGTATCGGATTTTGTCGCGATAAATTCCTTGGATATAAGATTCATACCGTCCCTCAATGGAGTCACCAGCGCAACATCCGCAATGTAATAAAAAGCTGTAAGAATCTGAATCGGTAAAGAACGATAAAGATACCAGACAGGAATCCAGCCAATGATACCATGTTTGCCGTTGATTCTCCCTACAAGTTCGTCAACTTTCTTTTTGAGTTGAAAATAGGTGTCCACACCTGTTCGCGAGGGGACGGCAATCATAATAAGGGTAACTTTTTCTTTATATTCAGGATATTTATCCAGAAACAGGTCAAAACTCTCCAATCTCTGGAGGATACCTTTTGTATAATCCAGTCTATCCACGGATAGAATAATCTTACGATTGCCTTTCTTTTTAAGGAGACGAGAGACTTCGCGGCGGGTCTCGGGCTCCTCCATAGCATTCGCAAACCGTTCGTAGTCTATACCCATTGGGAAGGCATCCACCTTTACTATACGATTCCCCGCCGAGACCTGTCCAAAGGTATGTTCGTAGCCCAGCAGTCGCCTGACACTGCTTAAGAAGTGTCGGACGTAATCATAAGTATGAAACCCAATTAGGTCAGCACCCAATAGCCCTTTTAAGAGCTCTTTTCGCCAGGGCAGGAGTCGGAATATCTCAAAAGAAGGAAATGGAATATGAAGGAAAAAACCTATAGGGATATCCGGCAATCGTTCTCTTAGAAGCCGGGGCAGGAGCATCAGATGATAATCGTGAACCCAGATGACGTCATCTTCATCTGCAATCTTCACAACAGTATCACAAAATTCGTTGTTAATCTTAACGTACGATTCCCACAACTCATTGTCATAGACAACATAATCGGTAAAATAGTGGAATAATGGCCAGATAGTTCTGTTAGAAAAACCGTGATAATATCGTTTAATGTCTTTTTTGTATAAGAACATAGGGAAACTGTCCACTTCGGTCATAAGTCGGAGTTCAATTTCCCTGATAGTTTTTGCATCAAGTTTGTCGCGGGGAAAACCACACCATCCGACCCAGGTGGTTTTATAGGAATGGCAAACAGAACGCAGTCCAGTAGCCAGCCCACCAACACTCTGGCGAAACTGGTACTCCCCTTTTCTCTTCTCAATAGAGACAGGTAATCTATTTGAGACCAATAATAGCCTGTTCATACGAACCAAGCCTCATTATTCCTTTTTACATCCACTTACAATTGTAACCCGTGAGGCTAAACAAAAAATTTATCATTGAGTTTATCGTTGTTCATCTGCTCTTTAGCCTACCTCACCACATTGGAGTTCGCCTCTCAATTTTGACCGTAGCAAGTAAGAGATGTCTCGTTTTATTTCCGTATGTTTCGTCCATTAAGGTCAAAAATATGTACCTTTGCCGTGTCTATGGAGAAGGTAATTTTGTCACCTTCCTTAATTCCCGGGTCTTCGTGCAGTTTAATAAGCACTTTATTGTTACCAATGCTGACATAAAGGATAAAATCTGCCCCAAGTCGCTCGACAAACCGAACACTCGCGGCAAACATCCTGGCGGACGATGCTTGTTCTGCGAGCTTAATATCTTCTGGTCTAATGCCCACAATCACGTCTGATGATTTTAATGCAGACAAAGACCTGGATGTTGTTTCATCAAGTTTCAGAGTCATTGTCTCTATTTTTACATAAACCTTACCCGATTGTTCAAGAACTTTAGCCTTTAAAAGATTCATTGGCGGAGTGCCCATAAATCGGGCAACAAATGTGTTGGTAGGATGTCTATATACTCCCATAGGGTCACCGACTTGTTGCAAAATTCCCTGATTAATGATTGCAATTCTGTCGCCGAGTGTCATTGCTTCAGCCTGGTCATGGGTCACGTACACAGTGGTCACTCCAAGTGAGCGTTGCAGATTCTTGAGTTCTTCTCTCAATCTGACCCGGAGCTGGGCATCGAGATTAGAGAGTGGTTCGTCAAGAAGAAAAACTGAGGGATGACGTATGATTGCACGCGCAATAGCTACACGTTGTCTTTGCCCACCACTTAACTCTTTTGGTTTTGCACTCAGCAGATTCTCAATAGCGAGTAAACGTGCAACCTCAAGGACACCTTTCTTGATTTCTTCTTTTGGTCTTTTTGCTATCCTCAAAGGGAATGCGATGTTTTCAAACACATTCAGGTGTGGATAGAGTGCATAGGATTGAAACACCATTGCCACGTTTCGTTCTTTTGGAGTCAGGGAACGTTTCTGTTTAGCATCTGCCACGAGTGTCTCGCCAAACCATATTTCGCCCTCAGTGGGTTTTTCCAATCCAGCGAGAATATTGAGCAAGGTAGACTTTCCGCATCCACTTGGACCAAGTACCACAAAAAACTCACCTTCCCGAATTGTAAGATTGATGTCTCGCAAAGCAACCACATACCGCCGTAATGTGCGAAACTCTTTGCTCAACCCTATGATTCGGAGTGTGGAGGCACTCATTCTTTTACCGCTCCTCCCGTGAGTCCCTGAATAATATATCTCTGCGCAAGGAGTGCAATGAGAATCACCGGTATAGTGGAGACCACTGATGCCGACATAATATATCCCCAGGGTATCTCTCCATGAAGCCCCTGAAAAAGCGCAATACCCACAGGCACGGTTCGTGCCCTGAAGTCAGTGGTCAACATCAATGCAAACAGAAATTCATTAAAAGAGAACATAAAAAGAAGTAACACTGCTGAGACAAATCCCGGCAGTGCAATCGGTAGAATGACTTTACGAAGTATCTGAAGCCTTGACGCCCCATCCACCTGTGCAGCCCTGTCTATCTCCAGGGGTATTCGGGAAAAATAACTCAATAGTATCCATAAAGCAAGCGGAAGACTATACGCTATATACGGAAAAATAAGGGCAGAGTATGTATTTATCAACCTCAGGCGTGTCATAAACTTATATAGATAACCCACAATACTGATTTGCGGAAACATTGATAAAGCAAGCACACCCAGCACAATGAGCATCTTTCCAGCGAACTTGAACCGAGAAATTGCATAGGCTGCCAGAGCACCGATGAGCGCACTTGAAAGCGCCGCTATCCCTGAGATAATTAGACTGTTTTTCAGGTAATTGAGAAAATGAAGACTCCTGATACTGAGAATATCTTTATAGTTACTTAGAGTGAACGAGAGGTTTCCTTTAATCAGGAAATCTGGTGATGCTGAGAAAGAGACTATAACCATCCAGCCGAATGGGAACAGAAAAAACACAACTATGAACACTATCCCTACGGCTAACAGTAATTTTTTTATTTGTTCCTCGTTCATAGTGCGATTTCCCTGAATCTGCCGAGCCTGATATAAAGTAGCGCAAGGGCAAACGCAATGATAAAAAGCACAAATGAGATAGTTGAACCATACCCGAAATCACCCAGTAAGAAATATTTATAGCTATGCAGTGAAAGTGAAGTCGTCGCTCCTCCGGGTCCACCGCCGGTAATCACATAGATGATGTCAAATACCCTGAGGGCGTCTATTGTTCGGAAGAGAAGAGCCACTATGACCACCGGTTTGATAGAAGGCAGTGTAACTTTTACGAATCGCTGAAATAGATTTGCGCCATCCACCCGAGCCTGTTTATATAACTCCTCAGGCACAGACTGAAGCCCTGCCAGGATAATGATGGCGACAAATGGTGTAGTGCGCCAGACGTCTGCGAGTATCAGCGAGAACATTGCACCTCCTGAAGTCCCAAGCCAGTTGATAGAAACCCCGGAGACTGACCCCAGTAGATAATTGGCAAGTCCGTAATCATAGCGATAGATTAATTGCCAGATTCGTGCACCAATAATAGCGGGAATTGCCCAGGGAAGAAGCGAGATACCTCGTATAGCACCCCTGAGATGAAAACGTTCGTTTATCACAAGGGCAACGATGATACCAAGCACCATTTCAATTGCTACGGAAATGAGCGAGAAAATCAGTGTAAATATCATTGATTGCCAGAACTGAGTGTCTTTGAACAGGCGGAGATAATTTGCTAACCCGACAAACTTCCTGGGCAGGAACGCAACATCTCGCCACAGACTGAGCCAGAACGTCCCTAAAACAGGAAACAACATAAACAGTGAGACGAAAAGAAGAAGAGGAGATAAAAAAATAATAGTATCTCTAAAGTCTTTATTCATTGTACGCCTTCAGGGTGGATTCTATCTGTTTTTGAGCCTGCTGAAGTGCAGTAGAAGGTGGTATTTTGCCAGCAATTGCAGAATTTACATACTTCTGGATGATTTCAGAGAGTTGGGTGTAAGAAGGCACAGGGGGTCTTGCCACCGTATTTTGAAACGCTCTCTTAAGCACTCCTACGTGTGGGATTTTCTGTTTGACTTCCGGGTCATCATAGATGTCTTTTCTACCGGGATTCCAGCCCAAGTTCAGAGCAAGTTTTTTCTGCACATCATAGGACAGGATGAACCTCACAAGTTCCCACGCCTGCTCCTGGTTATCAGAATATCGTGATATGCCAATATGCCATCCGCCAAGAGCGGCGCTATGTCTGCCACCCTCCGCCTTTGGCAACACGGTAATACCCACTTTCCCCTTTACTGGCGACTGCTCGCTTTCGTGAAGTTTCCAGGCATAGGGCCAATTTCTCTCAAACAGTGCATTGCCATTCTCAAAGAACATACGAACCTCTTCTTCTTTCATTTCGGTAAATGTGTTGGGTGGCGAGACCTTATAGGTATGGATTAAATCTTTCATAAATTGCACTGCTTTGACGTTTTCCGGGCGATTGAGGGTAATAGCACCTTTTTCGTCTACAATCCTGCCGCCAAATGCGGTGATAAACTCCACAAGATTGCATACCAGCCCTTCATACTGAGCACCCTGCCACACGAACCCATAGAACTGTGGATTATTTTTCCTTTCTGCTTTTTGTATCTTTTCAGCAGATGATAACGCTTCTTCCCAGGTCTCAGGCACAGGCTCCCTGTAACGGGCAAGCAGGTCTTTACGATAATATAGCAGTCCACAATCAATATATACCGGGAACGCAATGATATTCTCGCCTTTGTAAATGTCAACCTGGCGGATTACAGGCGTGAACAATGCACTCATATCAAAATTGTCTCTTTTAACCAGCTCGTCAAGAGGCAACAGCCATCCAGAGGCGGCAAATTGTGCCACCCACGCAACGTCCATCAGGAAGACATCCGGGTTGCTTTTCTTTGCCTTGAGTGAAATCACAAGGGTTTGTCGTCGCTGGTCAGTATCCGTTGGCTGGCGTAAGAGTTTTACTTTATAGTTGGTTCTGGCTTCAAATTCACGTATGAGCGTTTCCCAGTAGTCTACTTCGTTAGGAGCACCACCCACCGCAAAGACCAGCTCTGTCTCTTTTTTAGCACATCCTATAATAAGCACCAAACAAAGACCAATAAATACCACAACCAGCCAACGCATAATAATACCTCCCGCAGTGGTTTTGATATGGCAAATAACTCAAATACCGAGCAAGGTTATGCAAACCTCTTTCTCTCCCCGAAAGAAAAACGCCTGATTAATTAAACGCTTGAACTCAAGGTAATATCAGATATCAGATTTCAGAACAAAACTGATTATAAGCCTCCCCTACCAATCTCTCAAGCTGAATTCATCTTTTACTTAATTTCAGGAGCGCCGATGGAATGCCAACATCAATCTGGAATATTCAATCTGGAATATAATTTTTCTTAGCAACTCGCACTATAATAATTCCCTATAATAATTCCGTTTCAATCCCTCTCCTTTTTCCATAATCAAATTTCAGAAAAACATCCTGGTCATAATGAGATATTTTCTTTAATCATCAAGGACTGAGGTAAAGATTTTAATGTAAAGTTAAATCAGGGCTCTACCGATAACAAATCTATATTGTTAATTGAAATAGATTTTTTGCAAAAGGACAAAGTGGTTTGTTTATTTAGCTCATTTACCAGCTGATTTCACGACTTGGTTATTTTTTTATAAAAGAAAATGTCAGATTCTCAGGAGTCAGGAAGCAACAGAAATTCAGGCGTTGCACCTGAAATTGTTTTAAATAGGAGGCATATTAT
>JAGHBZ010000469.1 GCA_021160705.1 Candidatus Sumerlaeota bacterium | reverse complement strand
TGTGATATATTGTAGATATTATAAATCTATCACCAGGAGTGTTGAAATAAAATTTGCGCAGACTGATGAATAGCGAGTCATAATCCCTGCACATCAGACATATCATCCTCACGTTGAGCGATACGTATACCCTCACGTTCATCAACCCTGCTAAGGAGTATGCCACCTCCAATGAAGAAGAGAATCAATGACAAGATGCTCAGCCGACTACCCCCAGCCATAGTGGTAATTGTGCCAAAAATCAGTGGACCAAAGATACCGGCAAATCGTGAGCTGGTACTGAAAAAGCCGAAAAATTCAGCTGCGTATCTTCGCGGAACCATTCGTGCATACAGTGAACGACTGAGCGCCTGAGTGCCACCCTGAGTGAGTCCGACCATAAATGCCAGGAGGTAAAAATGTATTGCGGTTCGCATAAACATACCACCTATGCAGATGACAGTATATATAGCAAGCCCCAGGATAATGGAACGTTTTGTGCCAAACCTGGAGGCGAGCCACCCGAAACCAAATGTGCAGGGAATTCCCACAAATTGCGTCATAATGAGTGCAAGAAGCATATCAGTGAGTCCAATCCCAATCTCATCCCCATAGGCGGTTGCCATTTTGATAATTGTGCCAATGCCATCGCTGTAAAGCCAGAAAGCAACAAGGAACAAGAACAACTGCCGGTAACGCGTAACCTTCCTAAACGTTTCTACCAGATGAGAAAAGCTTGCTCGGACCACTGCCTTTTTCGCTTTGCCTGGTCGCAAACTTAAGGGCTCTGGCACATTGCGAAACAGAAAAAGCGAGAACACTGCCCACCATACCGCTACACTTAGAAAGGAAACGCGCACCGCAATGGTTCTATCGTTCAAAAAGAACCAATCAGGTTTCATTATCCAGAATGCATTAATACCAAGCAGTATGCCACCCCCGAGGTAACCCAGTGCATATCCTCTGGTGGAGACCCGGTCAATATCGTTGTGCCGGGCAATTGAAGGAAGCAGTGACTCATAGCAAATATTAGACCCGGCAAACCCCAGATAACATAAAATGAAAACTATCGAGCCCAGAAGATAGTTATCCTCGCCAAGAAATGCCAACAACCCGGTACAGAAAATGCCCAGTCCTGCAAAAGAAGCGATGTAAAGTTTTTTGTGACCTGTATGGTCTGCAATTGCACCCAGAACCGGACCACTGATTGCAACGATACTTAGAGCAAGCGCAGTAGTGTAAGCCCAGGCAGTGGTAGCTGTTGCCTCGTGCAGTCCGGCGTTAATTGCCATCGCCCGATAAAACGGAGGAAATAGCGTTGCCATAACCGTAGCGGCAAACGCTGAGTTCGCCCAATCATACATCGCCCAGGAATTTATAATTTTGCGATAACCCTTTGCCTCCATCCCGGTTGCACCATAATCAGACTTACTTATCCTGTCATTTAGAGTTGAGCATCTGAGAATTTAAGCGGAATAGCAAGCCTATTGTGAACCAGCCACTTTTGTCAGATGAGCTCCGTTGGAATACCCTCCGGGCTATATGCCACAAGAGGTTCAATCCCGTGTTGTTTTAATCGCTGAATTACATGAGGATAGAGGAAAATATATTCCTCTTCAATCTCATCTGCCAGAGTTGTGCTGATACTTTTGAGTTCTTGTTTGAGTCGCTCCAGGTTCTGTGGTGGTGTTATAGAAAGCATAACCGCAGGATGACAACTCACACTTGCCTCATAGAGGTGCTTAAGGGCATCTAACTGGTAGTAAAAGAATTCAGGCTTTGCACCGGTGAGTGTTGTAAATTCCTCAGGTGTACTCCCTTTTATAGAGACGCGCACGTGCAGGTTCCGAAAAGGCTTTAGCGAACGAGCATACTCCCGGTCTATGAGCAGTCCATTGGTTTCAAGAATAAAAGTAAACGATGTCTGCTCCACGAGGCGGAGAATGGAGATAAGGTGTTCCCGGTGCAGGGTGGGTTCATTACCGCTTATTCTGAGTTGGTGATATTTATGTTTTTTTGCACAGCGGACAAGCGCTTTAAATACATCCTGCGGACGATAGAACGAGCCTATTGCTCCAGGGTTATCGCGGGGTTTTCCACTCCAGCAAAATACACAACGGAGCTGGCATCCACAACAGTCAGCTGTAGCTATACCGCCATACCATTTGCCAGCACGTGCAATGCGGTAATATTTTCTCAAATTATCCCGACATACCTGTGCCTGAACCTTCTTACAGAATTCAAATGGGTCATACATTATATCATTTCTTGACGATTAATTTCTTATTTCTTTGATACGAGGTAAATAAAAATTTGCGTTTGAAGTTGTTTATTTTCCTCTCAAGTTTTGATAATCCACCGTGATTAAGAATTAAGCAAGCGATTAATCAGTTTCTCTATCTCATACAGACCAATATATAGAACGTCAATATTATAATCACTTTAACGACTATTAGAGAAGTATTAATGATATGATTTTCTCCCACGAGACCTATTTACTATGATCTCAACCCAGAAAGGTTGAAATACACTATTTCAAGGTTATTGGGTTGAAAGCGACTATTTCAAGGTCAGAATCTGGAAAAGAAGATCTTTCTCTTATTTTATGTATTCAGAGGTTGCAAGTTTTTTTTCCGCTTTCTGCTATTGAGTCGTAATAAAAAATATTCTCATTTTGTCGTAAGTCTTTTCTGCATAATTGGTATGCGTTTAACCTGCTGACGCTGTGTTCATTACGAGTGTTTGTTTTTGAGATAATTGATTAGCCAGTGGTACTCATTGGGATAGAGGTATTTAGCGCGAGGAAAACGTGAGAAATAAATCTTCCAGTTCGCTGCCGCGTGGTCGAATTGGTGAAGTTTATAATACGCCAGCCCGAGTCGGTAGTAAGTCTCCGAAGCCTGAAGTCGTTCCTGCACTTTATGAATCTGCTCAATTGCCTCCTTGTATCTTCCCTGTTCCAGCAAAAAGGTGCTGTACGCTGACCGACAGTCAGAGTGGTCCTGCCAGATGTTCAAAGCTTTCTTAAAATAATGTTCCGCTTGTGTCCAATCATTCAAATCTAACAGGACACGTGCATCTTTATACAGGATGTCGCTCACAAGGGGTCGCACTGCCGTGAGCATCAGCCAGCTCCCAATCACTACAACTAAAACACAGAGCACAATCCGTAAAGGTATAGGGGATTTGTATGGTTTGACCTCAATCAGTCGCGGGGTTTTCATCTGCTCAAGCCAGACTGAAACGGAGAGAACCCGGAGGCTAAACTCTACTGGAATCAACCGACCCCTGCCGAATCGGTTTTTATCAAGCAGTGCTCCGGGAACGATAAGCAATGCAAAAAATAACAATCGGCTGGTGGGCAGTTGCAGGACAAAGTTCATCTGAGCGTGCAGGACAAATGCGAGCATCAATGCTATCAAGCCCAGTCTGATTAACAAAGTTACTTTGCCAGACTGTTTTAGCTCCTGAATTAACTGCCAGAAAAATACCGCAACCAGAAATATCAAAGTTGCCAGACTCAGAATGCCCTGCTCAGCCCAGGTCTGAAGGATGTCGTTATGTGCCGCATTGGTATATAGCCCGGCGTATGGTGACAGAGTTTGCGAATTCAAAATAATTGGAGAAAGTACCTGCACGTAATAATACGTAAAG
>JAGHBZ010000439.1 GCA_021160705.1 Candidatus Sumerlaeota bacterium | reverse complement strand
TTATTACTATGTAAGGTTTGGGAGGGGCAAGGGAATCTTTGAATGATTTCTGGGAGTTGTAGGGTCAGAGAGGCTGTCTGACAATTCAATTTTTAATAAATTATTAACTATCTGGTTCGCAGAAAGATACTTGACATTATTAAGGTTGCAGAATTAACTGTCTGATTACATTTTCTCAAATTTCGCATTATCGGACAGCCTCTCAGACCTCAATTTCACTAAAGTTTATGATTTGCCTTGTTGCAGGCATACCGTAGTATTAATTTCTTTTCTGATTGAGGCGAAAAACCTTACTATCTCAGACCTATCCTGCTCTCCTGGATTCCTTATTGATACTTTTTTTACAATAAGGAAGCCAGGAAGCGCAGGAGATAACGACTTTTCCTTACGCACAACCCTTTTTGATTTTTAGAATTCCTTCGCGGAGCTGCGTGATAATATCACTGATATTTCCTGGAGCCTTGGTTTCCTTATAAATGAAAGAGAAAAATCTCCTGAGGTCTATAAAGGAGCCTGCAGAGCAGGATAACAAGCTGGTTATGCGGAGAGTGAGCAAAATAAAAATCTCAAACTTTAGTGATTCTGAGGTCTGACCCCTAAAGTTATTTCTTTGTAGAGGTGGAGGGTTTTTCGGGCACAACTCTCCCAGCTAAAATGACGTGCCTGTTGAAGAGACTTTTCCTGCAATTGGTGTCGGAGTTTGTGGCTGATGATAAGTTCTTTGAGTTTTTCAGCCATCAAATAATAATTGGTGGGGTCAACAAACACAGCAACATCACTGGCGATTTCTCTGAGTGCGGGAATGTCGGAGCTCACCACAGGAAGCCCACAAGCCATTGCCTCCAGCACGGGTAATCCGAACCCCTCGGACAATGATGGAAACACAAATACCAGTGCATTGTTGTAAATCAATGGGAGATGGTCGTCGCTTACATATCCAGTGAAGATAACATCCCGGTAAAGACCAAGCTGATGTATGGTTTCAGTGATTTTATCACCTTTCAATCCTTTTCGTCCGACCACGACAAGTTTAGGCGGGTTGTTAAGTATTTGTTTCAGGCGACGATACGCAAAGAGCAAACCCTCAATATTCTTTCGCGGCTCAATGGTAGTGACTGTAAGAATAAACTGCGAAGGCAGACAGTATTCCTCACGAATCAAGCCAAGCGTGGCTTTATCATATATTCGTCTGAACCGAGTAAAGTCTACTCCTTCATAGATGACGGTAATCTTCTCAGGTGGTACTTTTAAATATTTCACAATAGCCGACTTTGTAGAATGAGAGACTGCGATGATTTTGTCTACCTTATGTATTTTGTGTGGTAGCGTGTGATAAAGGTATCTGCCACCCAGGAAATCAGTGTTCTCAGGATGCTCCATAAAATAGAGGTCATGAATGGTCACCACTCTTTTCCCTTTTAATTGCGGAATAATAATCCCGGCGGGTGAGTGGAAGATGTCCACTTTGTTTACGAAGAGTTCAATCGGAGGAGCGTTGAAAAATCGCCATAGGTGCAATAACAAAGGTCCGATAATATGGAATCGTTTAACTTTTACATTTGGCTTTTTGAGAAAAGGGAGTTCAGGGGTCAGCTGTGAATAGGAGTTCATAAAAATGATATACTCGTTGTTCTCGTCTACTCGGAGGAGTGAATTTAGCAAGTTCAGGGTGTAGTTTCCCACGCCAGTGCGAATCGGCAAAATACTTGAAGCATCAATTCCTATGCGCATATTTTCTACCGGGTGTCTATAATATATACTCAACTCGACTAAGATTATGTAGTTTTAAAAAAATGGGATGTTCTATACAAGGATTTTCTGTAAGAATCAGGATATGGGGAAGGAGTATGTTAGAGTAAAGATTTCGCATAATGCAATACCAGTTGCTGGTACTTCATTGGCGAAGTCAAAAAGCGCCACAGTCATCTCCTGTGAGCAGAAGTCTCGGAGTTATGGATATGTCTTATCAAGACGTTTTTGCGTAACGGGAGGTAACTGTTTTTATCACTGTTTGCTCTCGTGCAGGGAAAATTACTTTGGTTTAATCCAGACTCCAGATACCGTCTTTAGAGAATTGTCTAAGGCATTTTAGGGAGGGGTGTTCCTGGTCACGATGAAAATCATCCTGGCGAAAGGAATAACGATACTGATGGCAATAAGATATAATGATTTCATACGCTTCATTTATCTGCCGAATTTTTAGTTCCGCATCTTCATCGTCCGGGGCTTTACCTCTGGACTTTATGGCATCAGGGTGATACTTCTTGATTAAGGAAGTATAATGCTTTTTAATCTCCGAAAGGCTGGCTGTTTCTCCTAATCCAAGGGTTTTTCGAGCCTGCTCAAGCATATCAAAGGTTATTATTTTTTCTTTAGCCATTTTGGTTTATTATTTCTTTCATAGGATTTGCAAGAGGAGACGAGGTGTAGTGTTCCTGCCGTATAATACCTCTGCTTTAATACAATTAGCCAACCTACTGAGTTACCTGTGTTCATTAAATCAGCAAAAATAAAATCAGTATTCGTGAATGATTTTAGGCACTTTGAAGCAATCCGCTTCCTTCTCAGGGGCATTTGCCAGTGCATCTTCCACGGATAAGGGTTGTTCCACTCTGTCTTCTCGAAATACGTTAGTTATATTTACCGAATGTGAAGTGGGTTCAACGTTACTGGTATCCAGTTCATTCAATTTATCCATATATTCCAGGATATTGTTGAGTTGTTTTGTGAAATTTTTTATCTGTTCGTCATTAAATTCAAGGCGCGACAGATATGCCACGTGCCGGACCATTTCCTCGGTAATTTTACCCATTTATTTCACCTCGCCGTAGGGTCTAACTTTCTGTCTGGCTAAACGCCGCGAGAAAAAAACAACTTTAGATTTTTTCACATACATCAAAGTTCACAGAAGCAATTTTTTATATAAAGGCGTTCATCATAACATCGTTATGAAGAGTACCATCGTTGAAAAGCAGAAAGAACCCATAAGCAACCAAGAGCAGTATTATTCAGTTTCTTCAATTTCCTCAGCGGGTTCTTCTGGCTCCACAGCTTTTTTGAGTTGTACCTTTTTCAGGCGCGCATATTTAACCAGTAATTTTTTCTGACCGGCTTCCGGGAATACCACCACCAGTTTTGCCTCTTCACCTCTCCCGGTCTTAGAGAGCACGGTTCCTTCACCCCATTTTGGGTGGCGGACAAGGTCGCCGATTTCTATTTCTTCAGGTGATTTTTTTGGTCTTGGCACTTTTGGTTACCTTCTAATTGAATTTTGTTTTTGAGAGAATCGCTCAACGATTTCTTGAATAATATCAGAGGTTGATTTCCCCGGGAAAAGGGGTGCGGCGATAACTTCGCCCCCCAGAGCCCAGACTATATCTCGTCCAACAATCTCATTAATTTTATAATTCCCGCCTTTAACAAGCACATTAGGTCGGAGTTTATTGATGCAATTCCAGGGGTCAAGCTCGTCAAACCAGGTGACAAAGTCAACCATCCAGAAGGAGGCGAGAATCCGCAGTCGTTCGTTTAACGGTAGCAATGGACGGCGGTCTCCTTTGAGTTGGCGAATGGACTCGTCAGAGTTCAGTGCTACCACCAGAAGGTCGCCTTTCTCGCGCGCAGTTTTCAAATATCGTGTATGTCCAACGTGGATTAAATCAAAACAGCCATTGGTGAAAACTACTTTCTTACCCGCATCCTGTTCTCTCCGGATTATTTCTGCGAGCTCGTCCTGGGACTTTATTTTATCTACAACACTCATCCAGTTTATTCTTTCGCTTTTCCTACGAATATGAGTTCGTTACTCTATTTCCTCAAAAAGTCCGCTGACACGAATGCAGTAGCTATACTTGTGACTCAAGAGAAATATCAGGTGGTGGCGTTTCTGGTCTTTGCAGGCTCTCTTCACCGCCGACCTTGATGTCGCTGATTAATATTCTCACATCTTCAACATTACTGATTCCCAGCACCCGGGTCAGGGTATCCATAACAGTCTCTTTCATCCGACGGTTAAGCTGGGGTAGCCCCCCAGCAGAGATTTTGACCTCAGCACGTACCTTTGTCCGAATACCTCGTGGGGTGCTCTTTAGTGACACCTGGACATTCAATACATTGGGCATTGTGCGGAGTGCGTTTCGGATACATTTTGTAATAGCGCTTTCACTGATATGAATCACACCATCCTGAGTTTCTGATGTGATAACACCTTTTTTTGCGCCTCCCCGTGCCCAGAAGAAAAGTGCAATGAGTGGTAAAATGGCAAAGAGAACGAACACAAAAATCTTAGATACAGGTGGCATATATTCTATACCTGCTCTTAATGGTTCGGCAACGGGTTTCCACGAAAGTAGTATACATACACCGCCCACACCTATAAGAAATAGTATGCATAATGATACAAAAACAACCAGTTTTCTCGCTGCAGAGGCAGTCATTGGATTCCTCCTTTTAGATAAAAGCTATTCCTGAGTACCTTCAAACGCAGACTGGGGTTGCGCCCCGGACTCAGGGACAATGACACTCTTCACTGTCACATTCACTTTGTCTACTTCAAGTCCGGTCATTTGTTCAACAGCGTCTTTTATATTTTTCTGAGTTTGTGCACAGTATCATAGATATTTTTGCCGTAGTCTATTTTCACTTCAACGTTGATTACCGCATGATTGCCTTCAACTGAAGCAGAGATGCCACGTTCCATATCTCTCTTGCCAAAGAAGCTCTTGCCTCCGGCACTATGGACGCCCTCCACCTTTGAGGCTGCTATCGAAGAGATGGTCATCACCACTTCGTTACTGATTTTTACCTCACCTAAATTTTCTCCAATATTCACCAGTTCTCCCTCCTCTATATAGGATTCAGGGACAATATATTGATTTTCGGTTTCTGCCTTTTTGCTTTTCTTTTTACCCATACGCAATCCCTCACTATTGTTTAAACATTAGCCTTTATGTTCAGATATTTTTCAATAAAATCTGTGCCGAAGATTCCTTCGCGGAAGATGTCGCTATTTATGACCTGTAGGTGAAAGGGTATAGTGGTCTTCACGCCCTCAATGACCAATTCTGTAAGTGCCCTATTCATTCGCTGAATGGCTTCTTCTCTATTGCGACCCCAGACGATTAGTTTCCCCAGAAGGGAATCGTAATACGGTGGTACCACATACTCCGCATAAATATGAGTATCCATCCTAATCCCTGGACCGCCGGGGATATGGACTGCAGTAATTTTTCCTGGTGTTGGCAGAAAGTCCTGTTCAGGGTCTTCTGCGTTTATTCGACATTCAATTGAATGTCCCATCAACTTGACATCCTTCTGGCGAAGGCTCAATTGCTCACCAGCGGCGATTTTTATCTGCTCTTTAACGATGTCAATCCTGGTAACTTCTTCAGTGATGGGATGTTCCACCTGAATCCGTGTATTCATCTCCATAAAGTAGAAATTCCCTTCGCGGTCCAGCAGAAACTCCACAGTGCCTGCACTGGTATAATTCACAGCCTCGGCTGCTTTCACTGCTGCCCGTCCCATAGTTTCCCTGAGCTCCTCATCCATAATACTACAGGGTGTCTCTTCAATGAGTTTTTGATGTCTGCGCTGGATGGAACAATCACGTTCTCCAAGATGAACGATATTACCATACTCATCGGCGAGTATTTGAAACTCAATATGTTTTGGACTCTCAATATATTTCTCCAGATACAGGTCAGCTCTGCCGAAGGCCTTTTCAGCCTCATTCTGTGCCATAGGAAATGCCTCCAGGAGTTCAGCCGTAGAATTAACAATGCGCATTCCGCGTCCACCACCGCCAGCAGCCGCCTTAATCATCACAGGATAACCGCAATGTCGGGCTTCTTTCTGAGCTTCGGTGAGCGTTTCCACCACACCATCGCTTCCCGGAACCACCGGCACCCCAGCCTCTCTCATTGTATCTTTTGCCCGAGATTTATCACCCATCAAGCGTATGGCGTCGGGTTTAGGACCAATGAACTTTATGTTACATTCCTCACAAATCTCAGCAAAGTGAGGGTCTTCTGCCAGGAAACCGTATCCAGGATGTATGGCTTCAGCATCGCTTACCTCAGCTGCACTTATAATATGAGCTATGTTTAGATAACTCTGGCTACTTTCCCCTGGACCAATACAGATGTCTTCATCAGCGAATCTAACATGAAGCGAGTCAAAATCAGGTTCAGCATATACGGCAACTGTTTTAATACCCAGTTCTTTGCAGGCACGAATTATTCGTAGAGCTATTTCTCCACGATTGGCTATTAGTATTTTTTTAAACATAGTATTAATGTGTATCAGGAAATCAAGCCTTATGTGTCCTGAAACTGTTTTGTTCCGCCTGCACTTAGCGAAAGATAACCCCCACTGCAGGGATTCAGAACTTAAACTGGCTCAATCAGAAATAGATGTTGCCCGTACTCCACAGGTTGCCCATTCTCCACGAAGATTCTGGCAATTTTGCCAGCACAATCCGACTTAATCTCGTTCATCAGTTTCATTGCCTCTATGATACATAAGACCTGCCCATCTTTCACAATATCGCCTACTTCTACATAAGGAGGTGCATCCGGCGCAGGTGCCCGATAAAATGTACCCACCATTGGAGATTTTACGACTATCATATTTTCGTCTATTACTTCTTCTTTTGCTTCTTCTTTGGGTGCTACTTCGCTTACACTTTCTTCTGCTGTTTTTAGATTATTGTTGTTAATTGCCTCTGTGGAGAGAGGTGCTATCCCTGAGGGCGGTGGCGTTACTGATACTGGCGTTGGGTAATGAACAACAGCGGGTGGATTAATATTACTAATGGTTTTTAAATTATCACTACTTTTTGCTTTGTCTGAATGTCCGGTTACTATATGTATTCTTATCCCATTTTGTTCAAGGTCAAATTCCCAGATGTTGTTCCGCCGCAAAAGAGAAATAAGCTCTTTAATGTCCTGCAAGCTATATTTGTTTTTTCTTTTCACTGATGTAGTTTTTTTAGCCATAAGCTGATACCTGTGTATAGTAAATAATAAAACATAAGTTATAATGATAGCCCCTTGTCTTCACAAGTCAAGCTTTTCTCAGCCGATAGAGAGTCAATTCTCCAGAGTTGCTACCAGCCCGGACATAACGGCAAACTTTTTGCATACTGAGACCCTGGTACAGGTAAGGCGTATCACATACCAATGCCATCAATCCTGGCTCCACACTTACTACACTTACCATCTTTAATATTTTTTTTAGCGATGCTGAATCCCCACCGCTGAATAAGCAAATTTCCACAATTATAACAATAAGTGTTTTCACCCTCCTCCCCGGGAACGTTTCCCATATAAACGTACCGAAGCCCTTTTTCTAACCCAAGTTCACGTGCACGCCGCAGTGTCGCCAGCGGCGTTGCTGGCGAAGAAGAATATCGGTAGTCTGGATGGTAGCGAGTGATATGCCAGGGAATGGCTTTATCAATCTGCAGAATAAATTCCACCAGCTCCCCCAGTTGCTCAATATCGTCGTTCAATCCCGGAACTATTAGAGTAGTAATCTCCACCCAGATACCTGCGGAGTGCAGTGCACGGATGGTCTCCAGCACCTTATCCAGTCTTGCTTTTAGGAACTTCCTGTACACATCTTCGCTGAAAGCCTTAAGGTCTACATTTATCGCCTGAAGATAAGGTTTTATCATTTCTACGGCTTCTGGCGTCATATACCCATTGGATACAAAGTTGTTATAGATTCCCTCCTCCATTGCCAGCCTTGCTGTGTCGTAAGCGTATTCAAAGAATATGGTAGGCTCAGTATATGTATATGAGATTGAGCGACAATTATATCGTTTAGCGGTTTTTACCACTGCTTCAGGCGGGAAATACTCGCCAACGATTTTTCCGTGGTCGCGAACCATCTGAGAAATTTGCCAGTTCTGACACCACGGACACTGGAAATTACACCCCACTGTGGCAATACTCAGACATTCGCTTCCCGGATAAAAATGAAACAGGGGTTTCTTTTCTATTGGGTCAATGTTCTTGGAGATGGTCAGCCCGTATACCAGTGAGTAGAGAGTGCCGCCTTCGTTTCTGCGGACCTGGCATATCCCGACATCGCCTTCTTTTATCAGACACCGATGATGACAGAGGTGACATTTGACTTTATTATCAGCAAGTTTTTCGTATAAATATGCTTCTTTGAGTTTCTGTTTTCTCATTATATCTTTTGCTTTGCGATAAAAGTTAAAGTTACTATAACCTGAATTCAAACCTGCGTCAATCATAATGAGACATTAACAGCCCAGTAAACTTCTGCGGGAGATAAGGGACAATGAGATTGAGCAAAGGGATTATTCCTTAATTAATGACGATGCCCGGATATGAATCCTATTAATTGAGCCGGTGACGGCTTCTGGTTAATACATTTGTATTATAGGAGATAAAGGCGGGGTGTAAAAGGTAACCAGTTTTGTTTAAAGCGTTTATATTCCAGTGATAAACTCAAAATATTGATTTACAGAGATACTATGAAGTTTTTCAGGTTGTGATATGTAAAAATGGTGTTGTCAACAGGTGGAGGAATGGCTATTTTTGTAGTATGTTTTTTATGCTCAGTAAAGAAGAAAAGAATCACTCCGGGTTGATGCGCCTAAGAGGACAAACAGGATGTTAACATTTATCATAGCGTTAGGAGTTGCCTATCTGGTGGGTTCTATACCTTTTGGATACCTTCTGGGCAAATGGCTTAAAGGGGTAGACCTCAGGAGAGTGGGTAGTGGTAATCCGGGTGCATCCAACGCCTTCAGAGTGCTGGGCAAAGAATTTGGAGTCGCGGTGTTTATACTGGACGCGCTGAAAGGTTTCGTGCCAGCCAGATTTTTCATTGAACTTTTCTCGGTTCACATAGAGCAACTTCACCACACTGACATTGCACTGCTTATCGGACTGGGAGCTATAGCAGGGCATATATTCAGTCTGTTCCTGAATTTCCGTGGAGGCAAAGGGGTTGCGACCAGTATTGGAGTTTACCTGGCTATTGCGCCCCTACCATTGATAATTGCCCTGGCAGTGACTTTACCAATTATCATTGTGAGCAGATTTGTCTCGTTGGGTTCGTTATGTGGGGCAGTCCTGTTACCGATATTAATAAAGCTCCTTCAGCCTGAAGCACATTTGCTCTTCGGAGTGAGTGCTATTCTTGGGCTGGTTGTCATATATCGGCATCGGGATAACATCAAACGCCTCCTGCAGGGAAAAGAATCCCGTCTGTTCTAATGTCATAGTCGCATATAGCGAAGTAAATCATACAACCACATCTGCCAGAGTGCCTCACAAGAAGAATCGCAAGGAATAATGAAGTAATGACGTTCATTATCCTGAGGGATATATTTTGCAAAATCGCCAACCTATAAAAGGGACTTGCTTTCTGAGGGTACTGGCTTCTATATTAAGCTGCATTGTGATTCAGATGAGGCGAGAATGAGATTAGGGCACATAGCCAGAATTGTGTTACTTATTGTGGGAGTAGTAATTATTGAGGGTTGTGCATTCCCGCCGGGAGCCGGTCTTTTCCATAAGCGATATAGTCCGTTGCCCACAGACTTACCGTATCCGATAAAGCCGGAAGAAATGCTTTCTATTCTTTCACAACGAGCTCCCGAAATTGAGACTCTCTGGGCAAAGGCAAAAGTCAGGATTAAAGCAAAGTCCAGAAGGGGTAGTGATTATTTCCGTGCCACTTTTTTGTATCAGCCACCCGATAAAGCACGCCTCAGAGGGTATCGGACGGGTTTGCCAACACTTTTTGAAATACTGGTGGTCAATGACACATTGTCCTTTCACCACAACCAGAAGAAACGATTATACACAGGCACTATGAGCGAGTGGCGTCATTCGCCTGTGGTTTTTTCGGATGTTGATTTACGAGATATAGGTATGTTGTTAGAGCCGTTGCAGATATTGCGTTCTGCGCTGGAGTCCGACAAGTACAGGATTGAAGACACTGACAGACGATTTTATTTTATTACAGTGACGCACTTACCTTACAAACACAGCAACCCTGCTTCTATGCAACTTCTGGTCAGAAAAAAAGATTTATTGGTTCAGATGATACGCATTTATACGCCAGAGAAAAAACTCAGGGCAGAGATATTCTACAACCGGTATGGTATATTTGATGAAGGCACAGTCCTGCCCACAAAAGTTGTCCTGAAAGTTTATGAGCAGGAGACAAAAATTTTACTGAGTGATATACATTATAAAATAAACAGGAAGTTCAGTGAGAAAGTATTTATGCCTCCATCCTACAAAGGGATAAAGAGGTTACCGCTTCGTATGTTATGGGAAGAAAAGGACTCGCAGGGAGCAAGTGCAAGAGATAAGTAAATGCGGACCTGGATACTAAAAAATATTGCGCGTCTTGCCTACAAATATCCGCGTGGATTATTGCTCTTGGTAGTTCTACTTACAGCAGGGGCATTTTACGGGATATTCAATCTTCAGATTGATTCAAATGTAATCAAGCTGTTGCCGAAACATTCCCGGGCTGCACAGACATTTAGCCGTGCACTACAGCAGTTTGGTGCATTTGACTATATGCTGGTGTTAATTGAATCTTCCCAGTCTCATCAGGAGGATACTCTTATCCGTGTAGCGAATTCCTTTGCATCAGCTATTAATGACAGAGCGTATATTTCATCGCTGGATTACAAATTGGACAAGGAGATGATGGATTTTTTTCATCGTTATCCTAAAGAACAATTTGTATTTCTGCTCACGGATTCCGACTGGCAGGAGATAAAGGCGCGTCTTGAGCCTGCGTCAATAAAGAAGCATCTCAATTTGCTCAAACATCGTCTTATCGCAGCAAAGGGCATCTCAGCCCGCCGAATGGTAGAGGACCCACTGGATTTCTCAGAGATAATCCGCCGAAGATTGTTCCATAGCTATGGTCCGACAGAACTGAATTTTCGGCACGGTTATTTCATCAGCAAGAAAGGCTCAATGCTAATGATGATTGTCAAACCAGCACATCCCTCTACAGACGTGCTTTTCTGTCAGAGACTTATGGAATTTCTTAATCGTTCACGGGATGCGGAACTCGCACGATTGGGCCCCACAGCGAGGGATATACATATTCACTTTTTAGGAAGCCACGTGGAGGCTTATCACGATGCGCGCCTGATTAGGCGAGATATGTTCACCACAGGGTGTGCGTCATTTATCTTTGTGTTGATGCTATTTATCCTGGCGTTTAGAAGGTTTGACGCACTATATTTTGTGGGCTTGCCTCTCTGTGTAGCTATAATCTGGACTCTGGGGTTAACCGGACTACTTTATCATCATCTAACCATTGTGACTTTTGCTTTTATTGCAGTTCTGATTGGGTTGAGCATTGATTTTGCCATTCATATTTACAATCGGTTTCAGGAAGAACTGGAGAAAGGTCGACACCTATATCCTGCATTGAGGCTATCCATCATTCGCACGGGCAAGGGGATTATCACGGGTGCTCTCACCACTGCGGCGGCTTTCTATTGTATGAACTTTACCTCATTTAGTGGGTTCAAGGAATTAGGCACTGTGGCGGGCAATGGTATCCTTTGCGGATTGGTCGCTATTTATATGATACTCCCACCGCTTCTCGTGCTCAAATGGCAACGCATCCCGGGAAAATCCTTCACATCCCATATCGGTAATTTCCACCTTGATTGGATTACCAATCGCTTATTGAACTATCCACGCCTGGTCATTATTCTCAGCATTATTATCACTACCTATCTCGGCTACTACGCACTGGGGGTGAGATTTAACGAGAATGTCCGCAAACTCCGTCAACCTGACCCGGAGTATCTTGCACTGAAACGAAAAGTCTCCCGACACTTCTCTCTTCCCGGTAATCAGGTCATTGCCATTGTTAATGGCAAAAGTGTTGAATCTGCGCTCCAGCAAAATGACCGCCTTTATGAAAATATTGAGGATGCAATGGACACTTTTCCCATATTGAGTTGCGATTCCCTGCGTATCTTCTTGCCCTCTGTCCAGACCCAACACTCCCGGCGCCAGCTCATTCTATCCCTTGACCTTCAAACCATCAGAGAAAATATTACTCGTCAGGCAAAAGCCCTTGGGTTTAATCCCCGGGTGTTTGATTCTTTTCTCCAACGTCTCTCAAATCTCCAATCTTTTGCCCGAAGTGGCAAGATAATAACTCTGTCCTCTATTAATTCTCCGATGCTGATTCGCGTCATCCAGAGCTATATGGTACGTGTTGGCTCAATGTATAGAGTCGTTACCCACATCTACCCCATTGAAGGCAATTGGCTCTATCAGGTACCCCCGGAGGCTCTTAATACCTTTAGCGCTGGAATCAATAGTATCGAATTTACCGGTGTGACGATTCTGTCATCTCAACTTGAGCGAATGGCAAAGATTGACCTTGCTCTGGTGGTCATTCTGGTTTCTCTGAGTGTGTTTTTAATAGTCCTCTTCCACTTTGGCTCTACTGCTCGCACAGTGATGGCAATTCTTCCAATTGCACTAAGCACCCTCTGGCTTATGGGCACTATGGCAATCCTCGGTCTGGAACTGAATTTCCTTAATATCATTGTCATCCCGATGATTATTGGTCTTGCGGTAGATGATGGCATTCATCTTGTGGGGCGCTATTATGAACTGCGACGTTATGATATTCATCGGGCAGTGGAGTATACTGGTCGGGCAGTTGTGCTGACTTCCCTGACCACTATGCTTGCATTTGGTTCCCTTGCATTAGCCAGTTATCGTGGCATAAGAGAAATGGGTCTGTTAGCAATCATAGGTATGGGTTACGCTCTTTTCACATCGTTAATAGTTCTGCCAGCGATTTTGAAAATTTGGGGTAAACACTATAAATTAAGCGAGTTCTTTGCCATTGAAGAAGGCGAAATTCATTAACTCCCGCTCCTCCTCTAACTCACTAAACCGATGAACCGACGAACCGATGAACCGACGAACCGATGAACCGACGAACCGATGAACCGACGAACCGACGAACCGACGAACCGACTTAAACCGACTAAACCGACAAAACCGACTAAACCGACAAGACCGACAAACCGACAAACCGACTAACCGACCTACCTCTCCACCGCCCCAAGATGTAGGATAATTTTTAATTTTGAAATGCTTTGTTGCAAAGATAGAATCTGTGTATAAAACGATTATTTAGCAATGTCGTCGCGTTCTTTGATAACCCCTTGCTCTGTCATAGATTCCTACTGAGGAGCTCTAAAAATCAAAAAGGACGGTGCTTAAGCAAAGGTCGGTGCTCCCTGGCTTCCTGGTCTCCTAATAGAAAAAAGAGTATTTATAAGGAATCCAGGAGACCAGGAGACCTCCGAAATAGTAGGATTTTTCGCCTCGCTTAGAAAGCAAAGTTAATAATCCGATGTACTTGCAACAAAGCAAATTTGAAATAAAAATATTAAAACTGAAAGGAGAGATAAGGGAATATGCATTCTGGAAGTAAGATAGGGATAATTATTGTAATGATGATAGTGGTAAGTATAGGGGTGATGATGGGATTTAAGGTGCAAAAGATGGAATTGACTCCAGAAAGGGGGATATATCCGACAGGGTGTTATATTACACAAGTGGCTGATAGGCAGATGATATTTCAGGATACGGTGACGAGTAAGGCGTTGCGTGCGCTGGTAGGCGAGGAGCAGGCTCATAGCAGGTTGACAGGGCGCGGAGATGATGAGCATTTGCTCTATTATAATCAAGCAGGGTTATCAGAGAACCTGGGGGCGACGAATTCCGCACGACCAGGCTGGGATAATGTAAAGAGTATAAAGATAGAAGATGTGAAGGGAACGAGGACACTTGAGGAACATCTGAAAGATGGAGATATACACTGGCTCAGACCCGCTCAGGTGGTGACGGTGGCTAAGGACGGTACGGGAATGTATACGAGTATACAGGAGGCGATAGACTCCATAACGGATAGTAGTCCGACAAAGCCGTATGTGGTACTGGTATATCCAGGGGTGTACGAGGAGACAGTTTCCATTTCCAAAAGCTATATAAGCTTAATTGGTGTGGATAAAGCATCCTGTCAAATCAAAAAGAATCAATTTGTTGGTGGTAACAACGTTGCGAGTGGAATAATTCGTCTTTACGCCAGTCACGTGGGCATTATGAATTTGACAATTTACAATACCCACGGTGTATGGGGAAAAATCTCTCCTGCTATTATCTCTGGCAAAAGGGTTGAGGACGTTGAGATAGTCAATTGTAACCTTTTTAGTAATTCCAAAGACA
The DNA here is from genome assembly GCA_021160705.1 of Candidatus Sumerlaeota bacterium. Classification (GTDB taxonomy): domain Bacteria; phylum Sumerlaeota; class Sumerlaeia; order MWCT01; family JAGHBZ01; genus JAGHBZ01. Next base: position 3,706 of record JAGHBZ010000439.1, on the reverse strand, counting down.
CGGTGTTTCTTACTACCAGTAATGCATTCGGGAGTTGCCGATTGCGTGGATGTTATATTAAGGGGACGTATGATATTCTCACAGTGAACGGAAGTGTCTGGGCGCAAGATTGCATATTTAAAATTATCTCCGGCTCGTCGTGTGCAGTACTCTTTTTCAATACTTCTGCCACCTGTATGATAAATAATTGCTTTATTGATATGACAAATCAAAGCTCAGGTAATTCTCAAATTTTTGCTACTGGCGGGGGAACTATATATTATCTGAATAATGCGGTGAGGCAGAGTTATCATAGGCGATTGTTAACACCAAATTCTTCTAATATTACAATATATGCTTATGGTTCTCCTTATACCAAACCCGGAGGAGATGGAAGTTGTGTTATTATCACTGATTGCGTAGGGAAGATAACCTCATTAGACCTGAAAGTCAAAGGCAACGCCAGGCTTGGTGATGCGGAGGGCGACAGGACTTATGTAAATGGATATATTTGTGCGGGTGACCATCCAGCCACATCGGAAGCGGATAAAGGGGGAACGGTTTATGTGGCAGACAGCTTGAAGATGGCGGGAAATTTGACTGTGAATAAGTCCTCAACACTTGGGAATGGTGGGGATTTGACCACGGTGAAGGATGCGCTGAAATTGAATCCGATATCAAATTGGAAAAATGCGGAGGATTTAGGAGCAACAGATGAGGGAACGATGTATTACGATAGTGATGATGACAAGGTTTTTGTATGTTCTGACATAGGCGGTACATTTGCATGGGAAGGAGTTGCTTATATGAGTGACCTGCCCTGTCCGCAGTTGTATGTATATGGGGCGAATTATCCGACGACCAGGGTGCTGTGGCACAGGTCGGGTTTGCTGGCAGGATGTATAGGGCAGGAGAATGAGGATGTGGACGAAGTGGAGGTTTCTGGTGCAGGGTTCTGCAAGTATGCGTTTGTGATAGCAGAGAAGCAGGACGCAACGGCATATTTCAAGGACATAGCCTTGAAAGTAGGAGATGCAAGGCTGAGACCTTGCAGGGTGGTCGGTGGAAAGAGAGAAGGCAACTATCTGGTTTTGAGGAAGGGAGAAAAATGTGAAATTGTGTTCCCTCAAGAAAAAATACAGGACGCAGATTCGGTTATGTTGCAGGTGACGGGGTATTATGAGATAGGAAAGAATGCCAACGGCTTGCACAAGGCGTTGAGGAGAATGGCTAAAAAGATGAGCGTGATGAGTCGGATGTTGCGACCGGACACAAAAGACGATAACGAGGCAGTGAACGGCGAGATATACTGGACCCCGGAAGGTGAGTTGCACGCCAAGAGAAGGGATGGAAAGGTGTTTCGGATAAATCTTGAGATGGTGAAATGAAATCCGGCGTGTGATGAACGTCCCAAAAACCGTTGAAAGTTAATGTGTGAGGACAATATCCAATCACAATTGGAATTTTTTTATCCTGAGCCAAAGAAAGTTTGCTCTTACAGAAAATTTGTTTATAAGAAGATTCTATCTTTGAATAGGGGAAAGGTATAAGTCTTATACAAAATGTTGAAAAAGATATTTCAGCATATTTGGATAGGTTTCAGGTTAAGGGTGGATTATTTTCGCCTGAAGAAGTGATATGGCAGACGCAAAAATCTAAAGGTACAATTCGGGTGTGGGCGAAATGTCATCCCCGGGTGGTTAAACACTGACCTGATTCCGCAGACAAAAGGTGTTTATGCGGTGGATGCGCGTAAGAAGTTGCCATTCTCCACTGAGTCAGTGGATTTTATTTTCTGTGAACATTTCATTGAGCACTTAACCAAACAGGAGAGTATTTCATTTTTGAAGGAATGTTTTCGTATACTTGTGCCTGGTGGTGTGATAAGGATAGGCTGGCCAGAGTTATCAAACATACTCAATGCCTACTTTAATTCAGCTCCAGAAAGCTGGGATACAGGAAACCCTGAGAGCGAGACGGTAGGCGATAAATTAAATGATTCATTTTTTCTGTTTGGGCATCGGTATATCTATGATTATCAGACTCTGGAATTGGTTATGGGAAGAATTGGGTATACGAATTTCCAAAAAGTGGAATGGGGAAAATCAAAGTTTAAAGAACTTAATGGACTTGAAAGAAACAAGGAGTTTAAGATTCACGTAATTGAAGCAGTGAAACCCGAATAAGAATAGAATAAAAAAATCGCTGGTTTTAAAGTTGAATTATGAGTTACGAAGTGTAACAATAACGGAGTATCTGTGCACAGGTAGATTTAGCAGAGTGGTGTTAAAAAGTTTTGGATGCTGAAAATCATCAAGAGCCAGGAGCCGATTTCAATCAGGCTGAGGCAATAAAAAATTAGGGGGCTTAATTATCTCAAAGATGTGGCCTTTCCAAATTCCGTTTGGCGCTAATTTATACGAGTCGCATTATTCATTAAAGCATAAGTTGTATCTTCGGCTAATTGGATTTCCGTTTATCTGGTCAAAGGGTGAGCTGGTATTAGATAAAGTTCGTCCTTCAGTGGGAGATTTAATATTAGACGTAGGTTGTGGCGCTGGGTATTACGTAGGTGAATTTAGTGTGAGAGGTGCAAGGGTCATTGGGCTTGATATTGACAGGGAAACAATTGGCAGAGGGGTTCCAGCGTGGATAATACAGAAATATAACCCGGTGTTTACAGTTGCAGACGCCCGCCATTTACCTTTCTCTGATAATGTTTTTGATAAGGTAGTTATACTTGATTGTCTTGAGCATATAGAGGAAGACGGAAAGGTCCTGTCAGAGGTATATCGGGTTCTAAAAGATGGAGGTAAATTAATACTCACGGTGCCCACAATCCCTGGTTACCCTCCTCATAGAGTCTTCACCCGGTTGATTCCTTTATTACCCGGAAAACTATTGTTAAAAGGCAAAGCAAAGGGTGAGGGAAAGGTGCTTGGAAAGAGCGACGAAGAAGACTCAATTCAACTTGCCAGGGCAAATGAGACTTAAATCCTTAAGGCATTTGGTCATATATAAGGCACTACGATGAAAATCTGATGGCAAAAAAACTAAATGCGGTAGGGTTTAAAGAAATGAAGTTTCAGCGATTTCAGAAATTGTTTGAAAGTGAAATGATTACATTTCATTTAGGGGTAAAAGGATTCCAACATCCATTAGTCTATCCGTTAATGCGTTTGATTGTATGTTTTGATGCGTTATTGCCGCGGAACTATGCCGGGGTGGGATTATTGTGTATTGCAGAAAAAACGCCAGGGTAACCACGGGCACACAGGAAATTCGCCAGCTTATAGTTCAGGCAAAAATCCCTTTGAATCCACGAATTGAGACCCCAGGACACTTACCGCCAACCGCATACCGCCTGCCCGCTTGCCCGTTTTTTTCCGCGCCAATCCCTGTGGTTCCGTGGCTAATTCCATCTTTTTCTATTTACTCCTTTCTTTGTTAACCACGAATTAACACTAATTCTCACTAAATTTTCCCCTAACTAAGGCATTCTATAAAATTGACATTTCTTATAGACCTTTAGATTAGCTCTTGAATTAGAGTTAATTCGTGTCCATTCGTGGTTCCTATTCACACTCCACTGAAGTTAACAAAATTTAGCCACGGAACGACACCGAAACGCACGGAATAATCATACTACTTATCTCGGTAAATTCTGAACCCTCTACGGTTTCCTCTTTTTCTTCTTGCTCTTCTCAGCCACAGAGTTCACCGAGTA